>NZ_JQLU01000005.1:911283-1215044 GCF_000744375.1 Carnobacterium gallinarum DSM 4847
ATTTGGAACTTTAGTTCGAGTTGTTAAGTTGAAGCTATTGCTGAGATAAATTTGAGTAATTAGAGGATCCTTAATGGCTGTGCTTAGTTCGGCATCATTTGCTGCAATTGCTGTTTCTGGTCCAAATGCAGTTATTATACTGCTTTGAGCAATTGGTTGAGCTTCCTTGCTTTCAACAACCGGTTCCTCTTCTGGTTTGATCTCTGCTGTCGCTTCTTCTTTCACTTCTTCTTTGGTTGCTTCTGTTACTTCAATTTTAAGTGGTTCAGATTCATTCAATTGATTGTTGACTGTCTTAGTTGCAACTAATTGATAGGTTCCAATTTCTTCAGGAACTAGAGAAACCTCTAATTTGCCTGCTTTGCTGGATTCATTCCAATTAATCGAAAGATTTCTGTTAACTTCATCGAACGAAATTACTGCTATGTTATTTCCATCATTAAGTTGTTTTGTTCCCAATTCATCAAACTTTAATCCCATTGGTAATGGAATCAATGTTTCAGAAACATGCTTTGTTGGTATGATGGCTGATTCCGCTTCTGCACTTAAATCAATTTCATCTGATTGTGTAGCTTCCGTATCCATTACTGTTACTAAAAATGGATCATTGGTAGATAGTTCACTCTTCACCACAGATAAATTCAATCCTGTATCAGCTAAAATTCCAGCGTTATCATTTGTTGAATAATATATTTTTCCTAAAACTATGAATAATACAACCAAAGAAAAAACAGCAATTTTATTATAGGTTGTACTCTTTTTTTTGTTTATTGATTTTTCAGATCTTTTCAACTTTATTCACTCCTCCTTTCATTTTATTAGTCAAATTTTAATTTTAGCTATTCGCTTACTAACGTACAAAATAAATTAGGTCGACTGCTTAAATTTTACTGTTTTGCTCCGCCTCCTTTTGACAAGTTAAATAATATCAAAAAAATAACAGGAAACAAATTTTTTCTGTTCATATTTCTTCACTATATTCCCAAATTTTTTGTAAAAAAGTGGTAAATCCCATTGGAATAAAGCTTTATTGGTTATATTTTTATTAATATGTACTTTTACAAAACAATGAAAACGAGCGTTTTTTTAGTTATTTATATCTAAAAAAAAAATAAAAAACACTTATAATCACTCAATATATATTACGTATCTCTTTCACTTCTAAATCTACTATAGTTATTTAAAAACACAAGATATTAATTAATCCCATTATTTCTCTTTCCTTTGTTCATTGAATTTAATTAATCCTATTGTAATGAACTAGATTCAATTAAAATATTTAAATATAACTTATTTTAAATTCTATTCACTAAAAAAATAAACTTAATATATAGAATTATTTTACGTTTATGTTTTATAAATAATATAGATTTAAGTAAAGTTTCTTCTATATTAAGAACTGTTTTTAGTGTACTAAAATAAGAGTGTAAGATAAACTCCAAAACAGGTTTGTCTTACACTCTCAATTCGTCTAAATATTTGTTTCATAGCCTCTTCATTCTATTTATGTTAAATCGCCAAAACGGCAATTAATGAGATAGCTAATAAAATCTGGATCACTCCCACTGCCAATCCATAAAACAAGAAACGTTTCCCTTCTTTAAAGAATTTTTTAAAGTCCAGACGTAACCCAATAGCTGCCAAAGCCGTAATCTCAAACCAACTACTAAAAAAATGTGCAGTTTCGCTGACAAATCTAGGCAACTGAATCACACTGTTCAGCGTACAACAAATTAAAAACCCAACTACATACCATGGTAAAGCCGAACCTTTTTTTGTCACATCAGTTGATTCAACTGATGATGTTTCTTGTTTTCCTTCTTTAAATTTGCTAAAAAGATAAACAATTACCACTAACAACATAATGCGCATAATTTTGAATAACATTGAAAACTCGACAACTTTCCCATCAAGCATACTTGCACTGGCAACAACTTGTCCAACAGACTGTAACGTTCCACCAACTAAAGCACTTTTAGCCAGGTAATTCGATCCATATAAAGCTAGACTAATGAACGGTAAGGTAAGCATTAGAATGGTTCCTAGTAAGTTCACTAAGGTAATGATCTGTCCCTTTTCCTCTTCCTTTGCTTGAATAGAAGGCGCAATGGATGCAATTGCAGAAGAACCACAAACCGCATTGCCACCTGCCATTAAAAGGGACATATTTTCTGAAAAAAGCATTTTTCGACCAAGCCAATAAGTAATAATAATGGTTCCTGACATTTGTAGAATAGTAAATAGTCCACCTTTGATACCAATATGAGCAATAGTCTGAAAGGTTACTGTAATCCCTAATAAAACTACCGAATATTCTAACAGCTTGCCTTCTGCTACTTTTGTGCCATCATTTAGAAGTGGATGTCGAATAAAGGTATTTCCTAATAAAATACCTAAGAGAATTGCAATCGTCGCTGCGCCAAGGGTTGGCAGCCAAATCGCAAGTATTTTACTTAAAACTGCTACGAGAAAAGCTGTTATCAAGCCCGGAAGTATCTGTTTACTTTTACTGAATAATATACTGAATTTTGGTTGAATCATCTATCTATCATCTTCTTTCGTTTATTCTATCTATCACCTAGTATAGCGAAATCTTTTACATTTGATAAATAGATAGTTAAAATAGTAAATATAACTAAAACGAATGGAAAGGATTACTATGTTTAAACTATTGACTACTTTTAAGGCTGTATATGAGACAAAAAACTTTTCAACAGCCGCGGAACAATTATTTATTTCTCAACCAGCCGTCTCTAACCAAATTAAACAATTAGAAGAAGAATTAAACACACCACTATTTTATCGAAATGGACGGAAAGAAATTGCCCCTACTAAACCAGCAGAAGTCCTTTACCTCCGTTTATTGAATTTGTCTGATGACTGGAAAGAAACGCTATCAGCGATGAACAATCAAGAAATTCTTTCTGAAAAATGTACAATTATAGCCTCCAATACCTTCTCAAGCTATTATTTACCACAATTAATAGTTGCTTTAACTAAAAAATTCCCAGAACTCACCTTTACATTAGAAATGCATAACTCTGAGGAAGTTGTTGAAAAAATTAAAAAGCATGAAGCTGATTTTGGCTTTATTGAAAAACCCTTATTAACTGGTGATATTCCACGAATAAAAATTCTGACAGATAAACTTGTTCTTGCTGGTGATCTTTCAAGTAGTCTTTGGTTGATTCGTGAACCCAGTTCTGGCGTGTTTCATTATACTGAACGGTATTTTTTAGAACAAAATATCCAACCTCAAAAAATGATTATCAAAAACAATGAGCTAATTATTAAGTGTTTGACTATGGGATTAGGCAAATCAATTGTCTCAAAAAAAGCTGTCCCAAAAGGTATGCCCAGTCAAGAGCTTGGTGAAAATTACCAACGCGCCTTTTACTTCATTAACAGACAACATTTAAAATCTAAGCAGTTACAACAAGTTGCCGAGTTTGCGACTTCATTTTATCAAACAAAAAAAAGCTAGAATACAATTCCCTCTGTACTCTAGCTTACGCTTTTAAAACAAATTGTTTCTGCTAATTTCGTTTCATTTTATTTTCTAAATAGTCAATCAAACTCTCATACTCAACTTTACGATAATCTGTCACGTCAAATTCATGAAGCTCACCTAATCGGAACGACTCATACCCCCTAGCCTCAATGATAGCTTTGAATTCATCCCGTGTAATCTGATTGTCTGCCTTACTTCGATCTTCCAAATGGTCGCCATAATGATAACTTTGCATTAAATGACTAAGATGTCGTTCTGGCTCTAGATCTCGTTGCTGACGCCTTTGCCACAAAACTTCAAAGTCTGCCACTAAACGAATCGTTATCACTTCATAATGATAACGATTCGCATATTCAGCTAGTTTATGCTTTTGCTTATTGCTAAAAGGATATTCTGACACAATCATCCGCTTGCCCGCTTCCAGATATAAAGCCAAGACACCATAATAAAATTGCCAAACTCGTTTTTCTAATTCAGCCTTTTCTTCTAATGAATTAAATCCAACTGAATCAGCAAATAATTCTTTGCCTTCATCAGGCGTAATCAAAAACAAATCAGGAATTTGCCTTTTTATCTGCTGAATCAAAAAGGTCTTCCCTGTTCCCGGGCTACCTGCTAACAAAATCAAATATTTTTTCATTTATTTAACGGGCTATCCACATTCATAAATAAACCAATTTTGTGTTTAATAATTGATTTGCAGACGTCATTAGCTGGAATCACATTATGTCGCAAAGACTGATTAATACTTGTTTCAGCAAAGGATTCTTGCGCTGTCTTTGTCCAATTGACCAAAAGTTCTGTTCCCACATTAAACTTACGAATCCCATGATTTATCAGCTCTGGATAATCCTCTTCCTTCACACCTGTCCCGCCATGAATAACCAAAGGAATATGAACAACTGCATGAATCTCTTTTAACAATGGAATATTGACTTCCGTTTTTGACTTAAACTGTCCATGATTGGTCCCAATCGCAATCGCCAACGCGTCAACACCTGTTGCAGCTACAAACTCTACTGCATCTGCTGGTTTTGTATAAACTTTATCATTTTCTTCCACATGGATGCCTTCCTCAGTCCCGCCAATCGTCCCTAACTCACCTTCAACAGAAACGCCTCGCTTATGGGCATACTCAACCACAGCTTTCGTCTTTAAGATGTTTTCTTTAAATGGCAAATGTGAACCATCATACATCACCGACGTATAGCCACTATCGATTGCCGCCTTAATGTCGTCAAAATCCCTTGCATGATCTAAATGTAACACAGCATCCACCATTTCATTGTCTGCAATTGTCCTCACAACTGAAACTAGAACACTATATCCAATGTACTTAGCCGTGTCTACACTTGTTTGAATAATAATTGGCGAGCCCATTTCTTTTGCTGCTTCAATCATTTCTGGCAACATCTCTAAATTATGCGTGTTAAATGCCCCTACTGTAAAATTCAATTCCGTTGCTGTTTTTGTAACCTCTTTTAACGTTGTATACATATTAACTATCCCCATTCTCTCTTTATTTATGAACCACTAATCGTAACTTCTTTGGCAATCTGACGCATTTCATCCATTTTAGTCATCCATTTATCAATTCCTGCATCGTCCCCATTTTCAGCCGCTTTTTTACGTTCTTGATTGTACAAACTCATTAATTTTTTATACCCATCCCCAATACTTTTTTGATAGCTTAGACTTTTTTCTAAAGCTTCAATTCCTTGATTTATCGCAGGTAATTGTGCAAATAGCAAACCTAGTTCTTCATATTTTTTAGCCAGTACTACAGAATCTTTGATACTGCTAGCTTCTAACTTATCAATTTCTTGTTGAATCCGAACACTATCTGCTTGAATTATAGCTACTTCTTCAGCAGTTAGAGAAAGGTCTGCTTCTTGAAATTTAGGCTTCACAGTTTTCTTCTTAAAAAATTCAAACATTCCCTTGCTCCTTTCTAAAATGCTTTGAGAATCGGACTAAGCAACCAAGCATATAATAGCGCCGCTGCTACTGTATCTACATCTGTTGCGGTTGCATTGATAAAACCCATACTATTAAAAATAGTGACTAATAAAGCTGGAAGCAAGGTAATAAAGAAACCATGAGCAATACCGCCGATAATAGCACCGCGTCTTCCTCCCACGGCATTCCCGAAAATCCCCGCTGTTCCTCCAGCAAAAAAGTTCGTTAGCATTCCGGGTAAAATCATTGCTAAACCAAAAGTCGGCAAGATAAACATAGCTAGTATTGTGCCAATTGTTGTTGTAATAAAGCCTAAAATAACAGCATTTGGACTATAAGGGAAGAATACTGGACAATCTAGCGCTGGGATTGCATTTGGAACAAGTTTCATAGCAATTCCTCGGAATGCTGGCACGATTTCTCCTAATAATAACCGCACACCTGCAAGTAGCACATAAACCCCTACAACAAACTGAATGGCTTGTAAAAAGGCAAACATCACATAATTTTGATTTCCAGATAACGTTGCTCCAAACTCTTCACCAGCGAATAAAGCAGTGACCACATATAACGGAACCATGACTACCATCACCGATAAATACGTATCCTGTAGAAATTCAAAAGCTTTTGGCAATTTTAAATCTTCAACTGATTTTTTATTTTCACCACGTTCTCCAACAAGCCAAGCCACTCCAGCTTCAAATAAATACCCAATAGTACAAAAATGTCCTAAAGCAATATCATTTGATCCAGTAATTTTCCGGATAAAGGGTTGTGCCACAGCAGGCATTGCAACAGCAAAGACACCCCCAACAAACCCGCCTACCAGAATTAATAGAATTCCTCGTAAACCTGAAAAGTAACCAAATACTGTCGTCATTGTTGCCATCCATAAAATAGCTTGCCCTGTTAAGAAAATATATTTCCATTTTGTAAAACGAGCAATTAAAATGTTAAAAACAAAAATAGCTAAAAAGGTTAACGCAATATCTCGACCTAAGCCAAGCTCATTCATTGCTTGACCATTAATCGCCTCAATTGAAGGGATAATTCCCTGCATTTTAAAACCTTCATTAAATATTTCTCCAAAATACGTTAAACTACCTACAATAATACTAGAGCCTGCACTTAAAACTTGAAATCCTAATAACGTTTTCAACGAACCTGATATGACTTGCCCAACTGATTTTTTCTGAAGAATCAAGCCTAACATCGCAATTAAACTAATCGTAATCGATGCCTGCGTTAAAATATTTTCAATGATAAAATTAATGACTACCATTCCAAATCTCCTCCTCACTATTTAGAAATCAAAGTACACCTTTCGCCTGTAAAACGGGGGTGATTTTTTCATTTATTTCTACTTTTGAGACAATATTTTTCAAATAAATAATCGCTATTTTTTCTTCATCAATACTGAATTTTTCAAACTGTGATTTAAAGTTTTCAGCTGTAATAATAATATCGGGTTGCATTGAAACCGCCGACGAAATATCTGTATGCTCTAACTTAGCATCTACACCTTTCTCATTTAAAACATCCTCTGCCGCCATTTGAGCCGCAAAACTACTACCTAAACCTGCACCACAGACAAATAAAATCGTTAATTTTTTCATAATCCTTCTCCCCTATCTGATTTTAATTAGATTCCATATAAAATTTCTTTAAACGCTTCAACATCTTTACAACTAATCAACCTTTCCACCTTCGCTTCATCATGAATCAACTCAATTAAGCTTTTCATAATATTTAGATGAGAATAAGAATCCGTTGCTGCCAAACAAAAAATAATTTTGACGGGATCATTTTCTTCATGTCCAAAAACAATCGGCTCTCGAAACGTTGCTACACTAATTCCTAATTGATTGACGCCATCCTCTGGTCTTGCATGTGCTAGCGCTAGATGTTTGCCAATGACAATATATGGACCAAATTCTTGAACAGATGCTATCATTGCTTTTACATAAGACTCCGTAATCACCTTCTCTTGCAACAACGGGATAGAAACGCGTTGAATCGCTTCCTCCCAGTTCTGACACTCTTCTAACAACAAGATATCACTATCCTTTAAGACATCCTTCAACATTGGTTGTAACTCCTTTTTGTTTATTTTCAAGTGATTTTTATCAAATAAATTCTCTAATGATTGATACATAGCCCCTGTTACTTCACCCCCGTTTTCTTGAATCAAGGTTAATACGGTGTGAAAAAAATCTGTAGAATCATTTGTTTGGTTCACTAATCGCTTTAATTGGGTATGCTGCATTAAAAAATCTTGAATATTTTTTTGTGCACTATCTTTAATAATCGGATCTAAAACTAAAACTGGCTTTTCCTGATACTTCAGATTTAAGGTTGAAAAAACAACATCGACATCCAATTTTGTTATCCTATCTATCTCACCTGAACTCAAAACAGCACTAACATCAATAGCAAATAATTCCTTTAAATTCTCCGCCAATAGCTTCCCTGTCGCTAATCCATGATTGCAAACAACAACTGCTTTATATACATGCTTAAACTCTTGGTTAATTGCACTAACAGATATCGAAAAATGAATGGTTAAAAAAGCAATCTCATCTTCAATTAGTTTTTTCTTTGATATGCGTTCAATAGTTGGTGCAAATTTCTCAATCGCTTGATAAATAGTTCCATAATTCAACTTAATGGTCTCTTTTAACGGATTAAAAATCTGAATATCACTTTTCACTCGATTAATCAACCCTACCATGTGCTTATAAAGACCTTCATGTAAGCTTTCTTCCTTTCTAGAAAAAGGAATCTTAGTTTCTTCTTCCACAGCTTGAATCAGCTGGATTGACAATAGTTGCGCCTGAACCCATTCAATTGAATTGCTCATACTTCTAGTGTTAAAGGTTTCTAACGTAAAAACGATATACTTTAATTCCATAACAGGTGGCACAAATCCAAAATCCTCACAAAGGGCATTAATAAATAACCGAATCTCATTTTGTGGTGTATCGATACTGTCCCACGAAGAGTGAGCAATCAAGTCTTGTCGCAAAAAACGACTTAACCAAACAGCAGTGAACAGGACTAAATGATTGCGATACAAATCTTCATACGGTGAAATTGACTGAGTATAAAATCCATCAATTCTTCGGAGAGCTTCCTTTGGAATATAACGAAATAAACTTTTGTCAAAATTAGTCATTCCTTCATCACCTAAATCTAAATAATTAAGCACGTCGATTGATTTATTGATGATGTCATATATCATCGTCCGAATTGTTCGCTCTACTCCTCTTAAGATAATTCCTTCCTTTGGAATACTTAAAACCTCAATCCCATATTCCCATAAGGTCCGTCTAACGCGCCGCATATCCTCATCCATAGTACTTTTAGAAATTTGGTATTCTGCTTCTTTTTGATAAATAAAAATTGGTTTTTCATCTAAAGAAAAAGCTAAAATCAAATCAAAAATTCTTTCCTCTCGTGATAAGTAAACGGATTCATTTTGCTCTTTAAAAAAATTAGATAACGTACACCTTTCATAAGAATCAAGAGTTAAAAACATGCCTCTGTTCCGAATCGTCTTAATAGTTGGTAGTTGTTGACCTGCTAAAAATTCATTAATCTCCTTAATATTATTTCTAAGTGTTCGACAACTCACTTGAAATTCTTCACTGAGTTCATTGAGTGCCAGTGGATAATTTGCCATCATAAAACGCATTAAAATTTGTAAGGTTCTATCTTTCATAGCCGCTATCTCCTTGTCTGATTTCATTATACTGTCCTATTCATTGCCTTGTTAGTAGACATTATTGCCAAATAATAATGCAGAAATGTAAACGCAACCAAAAAACATTCCTGATTTTATCATAACAAAAAAGCAGCTAAGAAAAATTCTTCTTAGCTGCTTGATTGATAAAAATTTCAACATTCATAAAAAAATAGAAACATTTCTATATAAACCATTCTCTGTTCAACAGATTGTATTTTCCATTAAACGAACCTTAATAGTTGAGTCTAACTTATTTTCACCCTTTATTTATTCGTCGTTTCACTACCACCCAGACACAACTGATAAAGGTTAAAAACGAGATACCGATGGAAAGTTTTTGTAAAGTTGTCTCCTGATAGCTAACTGTCACTTGACCTTTACCTTTTAAATCCACCGAAACTAAGCCAGTATTAGGATCACGATTTACTTTAAGCAACTCATTCGTGTTTGCAACCTTGGCTTGATAACCATAATAATAAATAAAAGGAATGATTACCGTAGTTGTCTCCGTGTCCTTGACTTGATAATCAAAGGAGTAGCTTGAAAATTCTGATTGCTGATTGTTTATCTGAACTCGCTCCGCATCATAAATTAAAGGACGCTCCTTAGCTTTCCGCAGTTCTCTATAGTTTGTTTCATCTGGTAAATATTCACGCCCTGCCCCAATAAAATAACTATTTGGCTGATTGTAGTTTTGATAACTGATCACACGTTGCTTTTCTGTCACAAACCCTCTTGTTCCATAAGCTAATGCAGATAAAAGCGTAAGTGCAATTAATAAATAATAACTGACGGGCTTTTTCTGGAAAATAGCAAATTGATCGTCCGCAATTAAATACGTCACTAACAATGTGATAAATGACAAAAAACGCCATGGAAACTGGATAGTATTGATTACAGTTTGATCAAAAAATCCCCAAGGAAAAATAGTCGTTGTGAGAATAAAGAAAAATACCGCTAACAAGATACTATCTCGATTTTTAATTTTGCCTTTTTTTATCACCAAAATAATAGCATAACTAATTAAAGCAACTAATAAAATAACACCAATATTACCTGATTTTGCATGAAAAATTGCATTAACTGAACTATTTCTTATTAAATCAATTATATCTAATCCTCTTGTAGAAATCCGAACTAATGGATTTGTCGTCACTTGGAATTTCGTATGCAAAAATTGTTCTAAAATAGGGAGCAGGAAGAATAGCAATAGCAAAACCGTTAATGTTCCAGCTTTTATTACAGCCAAAATAACCTTTTTAGTAAAGAATGTTTTAGCATTTAAAATGCTAAATAACAAAATAAAGACAGCCATCATTTCAACTGAAATAATGTGTGCCAATCCGATTCCTGTCATACCTATAGTCAGCAACCACCAACGAGGTTCTGATTTATTTTTCAATTCATATAAACTGGCTAGCACAAGTGGAAAGAACGTCATTGCTAACACTTCACCAATTGCTTGTCGGCTAATTAAATCTTGCAACCGATAAATTGATAGTGTATATAATAATGAAAACAAGTAGCTATTTTTCATTGAAAAGCCCATGATTTTTCCAGATATATACGTCACGACAAATGTGGCTAGATTAAGCAAAACGGTAAATACAATATAGGCTGTTGCTAAGGGGAGACCAGCTACTCTTAATAACGCTGGAATATATAAATAAAAATCTGAGTAAAACAAGCTAGAAGCATAGCCATAGCCACCAATAAAAAAATAATTCACCTTAGGAAACCAAATTCCATTTTGAATTGATTGGGCCAATCCTTCAATTCGATTTTGATGGAAGCGATAGTCATCTCCCGTCAAAATCTGACCTTTATTTAGATAAACTGGGGCAATCACTAAAATACTAAATAAAAGGAAGCTAAGTCCTATAAATAGTTCAGGATGCCTCCTTAGCTGATAGTCAATTTTCCGAATCATTCAGCAGCACCTCAACTTTACTTTATAATTAAATAACAAATACTTATTTTTTATTATGAAGCAAAATCTAAGATTAGTAAAATAATATGCATTTGATAAAAGAACGTGCAAAAAGTAGATGTATTTTTTGCGTCTATTTATTCACTACTTTACTGGTTCTCATCGAACCAGTCTGCTACTTGTACAACACTTATACCTCTTTCTGGCGTCCACTCAATCTTAGATACTAATTTTCCATTACTATATCTAGCAATTGTTGGTGTATATTGAATATCATATAATGATTTAAAATTTTCCCATGCAGGTTTATTCTCATATAATTTTGCTACATTTAAATAAACTATTTTTTGATTTAAGCTATTCCCCTTTATATACTTAATCAATTCAGGTTCAAAAATTGTACAATCTCCACAAGTTGGTCTTCCTATATAAACTAAACTTGTTCCCATATTTGATATATTTTTTTCAAAATTATCTACAGTTATTGAATTTAGCACATTATAAATATCTGGATAACTTTCTTTTTCTTCAGTTAAATTTTCTTTTAATTTTTTATCAACATCAAAATACATAATACCCGTCACAATATTTAATAACATAAAACTGAATAATAACAATAGACCTAGCTTCTTCATAAAATTCACCCCTAAATACTAATAAACCTTTAACCTATTTGTTCTAATAATTTCTGAACATCCTCTTCAAGTTGTACTCCTTCTACCCGTTTGATAATTTTACCATTTTTTATAATCAAGGTTGTTGGTGTTACTGATATTCCATAATAGGAAATCATTTTTTTATTTTTATCAGAAGGAACCACAATATGAAAAACTCGATTCATCAAATCTTTTTCTTTTACTTCTTTTTCTAAAATTGGTGCATACTCCATACAACCATCACAATCTTCATTGCCTAATAATACTAAAAAAGTTTCTTTTTTAGCCATTTTTTCTTCAAATTCAACAACATCTATTTCTAAAAAATTAATAGATTCTGATTTTACCAAATCGCTATCATGATTATGAACCAATTCTTCATTACTCAAAAGATAAAAACTAACAATACAAATTAATGCTAATAAGTACATAAAAAATAATTTAACTTTGCTCATGAGTGATAACACCATCTTTCATAGTAAAAACTTGATCACATATTTCTAGTAATGAACTTTCATGAGTGATCAAAAGCACCATCTTGTTTTGTTCTTTCAACTTTAATATGTGTTTGATCAAATCTATTCTAGAATGGTTATCCAGATTACCAGATGGTTCATCTAAAATAAACAACGTACTTTCCCTTTTACTCATACACCTATCTAAAAGTACTTTTTGCTTTTGCCCTTGAGAAATATTAGTTCCTTGTGAAAACAACAATTCATCTGACTGTAAATGATAGTCAAAAATTGATTGATAGTTTTTTTTGCTTTCATGTTCAAATAAAGTCATATTTACATTCTCTTTCACACTACCATAAAAAATGTGTTCTTCTGGTGAATAAAAGCTAATATATTTCAAAATATCCGTATTTGATAAAGTAGGATAACCTTTAGCACTCAAATATATACTTCCTTGATTTGGTGATAATAGCCCTGAAATTATTTTTGTAAGTGTCGTTTTCCCCATTCCATTGTTTCCTTTTATGGCAATAATCTCTCCACAAGATAAAGTTAAATCAAGTTTTTTAATAATGCTTTCTGAATAATCATATTGAAAACTGATGTTTTCTAAAACTAACGTACTAAAATTATCAATTTGAATGAATCTATCTTCATGCAACTCTTCTCCCAATGAGATAGCCTTTATTGTTTCAATATATCCTGCTGAGATTGATGACATTTTATATGCTAAATAATTATTTACAATTCCTTCTAAGATATTAATAATTACAAAAAATACATACATACCTGATGTTAGCGGATATAATGGGTTTTCAAAAAATGTAAAGGATACAAATGTAACTAATAAAATTAAAACCAATATTGTAAATGTTGATATATTGGAAGCTATGTTTATTTTATTTTGTAGGATTTCTTCTAAATACCTAGCTTTAAAAAACATCTCGATTTTATCATCTAAATAGTTTTTAGCGGCCTTGCTTTTTGAAAAAAGTTTAATATCCATCGATCCCATAATATGCTCTTCAAAAGTTGATAAAAAATTATTATTTGATGCTACACTATATTTTTCGTAATTGGCTATTTTTTTTAAATTTACTCGAATATAAACAATATATAGCAATAATACACCTGCAAATATAAGTGGAAAAGTTATATGGATCTTCGCCAATAATAAAATTAGAAAAATTGCATATATACAATCAATTTTTAAAAAGAACTTTATTGCTAATCCACTTGAGTTTCCCATTAAAGTGACCAAGTATCCAATAATGTTATTCATATTCTTCTTCGATTCATTATGATTCATATTCGATTTATAAAATATCTCAATTACTTTTTTTTGTAATAAATTTTCGATTTTCAATTTTATTTGAGTATTTCGAATACTTAATAAGTACATCCCAATAAAGAACGGAATATAAAAAGCTAAGTAAAGAATTGTAGTGGATAAGTGCACATGGGCGAAATTATCAGTTAATACATTTTGTAAAATTTGATAAAACATTATTGGTAAAAGATATTTAAATAATGTAATAAAAAACAACTCTACTTTTACGTTGAAATTTAAATTCCCCAATATAGATTTATAAAGTAACTCTGATCCAGATTTATTTTTCTTAACACTCTGTGTATTTTTAATTTTTTTACCAGAATTTTCAAATTTTATCAAATAACCTAAAAATATATCTTCTAATTCTTTTTCATCAATACTTTCAATATCAGGCTTTGAAGGATCAGAAATAAGAAATTCCAGCTTATTACGATCATAAGAATGTATAACTATATAATGTGTTAATCCATACCTATCACACACAACGATAAATGAATGATCTAATTTTTTTATCTCTTCTATACTATCTACTCTGTAGCAATTGGATTCTATTTCATATTTTAAAAATACTTCTATAATATCATTAATTGATAGTCCTTTATTTTCTACCAGTTGTAGATTAAATACAGTATCTGAGACTTTCAAGCCAACTTGTTCTAGCATAGTTTTAGTCACAGCTATTCCACAATCACTTTGCAGATTTTGCATATTGTGTTTATATTTCATATTTTTTACTCCTGTCTTTTATTCTTTTTAGCTACTATCGCTATCATTGTAATGATTAAAAACATAAGAAATCCTTCCAAAATAAATCTTTTCATTTGATTATTTGAAACATTATCTACTATTCTTTTACCTATCTCTTCATAGTAAAATGGCAACAATCTAACTAAACTAAATTGACCTAATAGCTCGTTTAAAAATAATGAAGGCAAAGTAGATAATCCAAGACAAATATATAACATAGTCATAGAGTTTTTCACAACAAATGAAAGTCCGTAAATACAAGATAACATAAAGAAAAGAAAACAGTTAAATAACAAGAATGCAATAATTATATACTGATACAAAAGCAAAATATTAAATTTATTGTCTGTATATTGAATAACTATTGGATAAACCAATGAACCTGTCTTTCCAGAAAAGATACTTCCAATAAAAAAACTAATGAACAAAGTGACACTTGTAATAATCAATGAATTGATCAAAGACATCTTTAATTTAGTTATTCCTATTTTCTTACGATCTAGAGGTAGTGTGTTTAATAATAAAATTGTATTTTCTTCAACTTCTTTAACATACAAATCAAAAAATAAAAGACAGATTAATATCGTACCACCATAAGAAAAAAAAATTCTTAATACCGTGATTATATAATACCAACCATATGTACCAAAAAGTTCATCAATAGGTTCAATATTTTTCTCCAAAAAATACTGATCCTTTGCCAGAGTAAGTTTTATTTCTTCTTTTAAAGAAGGTAGTTCTCCTCCCAAAATCTGAATTTTTTCTAAAGCTAGCAAATAATCAATATGGTAATTCAGACTTTTTTTCCAATCTTTCCTACTCAATTTCCGTGCATATTCATCTAAATTATCAATTGCTTCAGAGTATGCTTTAATCAATTGATCTGATCCCTCTGAAGAATGAAGTAAGACTTGATGATTACTATATAGGTTCAAATAATTACTACGCAACTCTTCTCGATTTAATTCTTCTCTTACTTTCATTTCATGTTGCGCAACAAAATAACCTCCTATTAAAAAAATAATTAGAGCGAGTAGGATTGATTGATTTTTAGAAGATTTTACCCATTTCTTTAATTCAAATCGAAAGTAGACCATCATTATCCCTCCTCAAATAAATCAAAATACAGACTTTCAGATTGAGTTGCAATAAGTTCATCATCAAAAATTATCTTTTTCTCATCGCAACAGAACGCTCTTATTTTTTGGAACTCAACCTCTGTCATAGTTATCTCTAGTTGATATTCAGTCAATTGCTGATACTCTAGTGAAAGCATTTCAGCTTTTTTGATCAACAACTGTAAATTATCAGTAAAAATTTTATATCGACTTCCTTGTGTTGTTTCAATATCTTGAACAGAAATAATTTTTCCTTCTGATAAAAAAATACAATTACTTGTGAGTTTGTCAATTTCTTCAAGGTTGTGAGAAGAAAATAGAACAGTTGTTGCATCCTCTTGGTTCATTCTTTTCAAAATAGTTCTGACTTTTGCCACACTACTGGGATCCAGTCCATTCAAAGGCTCATCTAAAAGCAGCAGCTTAGGTTTCGGCAGAATAGACATCGCAAAAAGTAAATGTTGCTTCATTCCTAGTGAATAATTCTTTACTTTCTTCTTTAAATATCCTTGCATTCCTAATTCTTCTGTAACTTCTTCTATTCTCTTACTCGAAAGCTTATGCATATCCATAATAAGTTGCAAATGATCCAAACCGCTTAGACTGTCATATAAAACTGAATTATCTTGAAGATAACTCAGCTGATAAAAATTCGTATATTTTGTTGCAGGCTGTCCAAAAATTTTGATTTCTCCTGCATCGGCTTTTTCTAAATTACAAATAATGTTCATTAACGTTGACTTGCCTGATCCATTTGGTGCCACTAAAGCAATAATTTCAGGACTATCAATAAAAAAATCAAGCTCATCCAAAACTAATTCATTTTTATAAAATTTACTTACTCCAGATATTTCTAAAATCATATAAATCTCCTTATATTGTTATTTTTCGGTAGATAAATCGATTAATTAATAATAGACATATACTGCCACAAAACAAGGCAATCCATCCATTTTTCAAATTAATATTAACATTATTCGTCGATAGGGTTGTTCCACTATAATATGCTGGGTTTTCATAAAAATAAACTGACTCTATAGAATTCTCTTCATTAATTGATGACGTTATATTTTGATTTAACTGTACATTATCTTTTCCTATAAATAACTTACTGCTTTCAATATAAGTAAATGGATTCCATTGGGAACCGTTGATTTTTGTATTATTTTCAATTTGTGCCGTTCGACCTAGACCAAATAAAACTACTACAACCACTGCTATTGCTATGAAATTATTTTTACTAACAATTATAGCCAATTGACTTAATTCAAAAGAAAAAAATAAGACCGCTAAAAAGAGCAGAGCATTTTTTAAGATATAATTTGATATCGGTATTAATTGAACTTTACCATTAATTAACGAAATAAGCGGATAATCTGAAGGAATATGGGTTCCAAATAAATAACCAATCAAGTAAGAAATTAGGATTAAACTTAGTAGAAAAAAGAAGGATTGTAATAAAAATAGGCAACTATCTATTAATAACATTAATGTCCGGCTAATTGGTTGTACGAAATTCAATCTCATTTTTTTATTTTCAATTTTTTTTAAATGAATATTTCCAAATAATAATAAAAAAATAACGATTCCTAATACTGACGTTATATATTGAAGTGCTGAAACTAAAAACATATAGTTTGAGGTTCCATATCTAGTCGATTCAGGTATCAACTTTTTTTTTAATAAACTATTATTCAACAACTGTTTTCCATCTAAATACTTAGAAAAAACTACTGAACTATTTGTAAATACTGAAGAATTATTTTCTAAAAACATCTCCGTATCAAAATTTTGTAAATTAATTAATTCATTTTGCATATAAGTTGTATAGTTTTTTGACTGAAATGACTCATAATTAGTCAAATAAACTCTAGATATTTCCTCATCCTCAGCTAGAATCTTTTTTTCAGTCTCTTTAGAGACTTCTGCGCCATCCTTTTTCATACTTTCAATACTTTGTATTGTAACTTGTTTATTCCGTTCCATATCTTCTTTAGTAAATTTGATAGCATTCTCAATTGTTATGTATTCATTTTTGGCATTATTTTGATTAACTAAATATAAAAGGAACAATGATAAAATAATCAAGATTACTCCTAAAAATATTTTTTGTTCTTGCCAGATTCTTTTTATTTCAAACTTTAGATATCCCACCAACCCACCCCTTCATTTATTAATCTTTTTTTAACAATAACATAATTAATAATAAAAAAAAACCCGTGATTAAATTATTAATTTACTGCTAATATATCCAAAAAAAAAAAAATTGACTCAAAATAAAACGGATGTTACGATTGAAATAAGATAAATCATATTTATTATTTATCAATATAATGTGTATTTATCAAATTTATTTAGGAGGAAAAACATGAAAAAAATTACTTTAGAAGTAACTAAAGAAATATATGCCGGTGCGTCCTATTCGGGAAATATTTATTACGTTGCTGGAATCAAGTTCAATTGTTCTCATAGCTGTAAAGGCGGCAGAATTGGTCACAATGTAACTGGTAATTCAAAAAATGGTTATGTTGTAACTCATATTTGTACAGTAGCACCATAAATATTATCTATTTAAATTTATACTAAAAACTAAAATGCAGATAAGAAATAAACTCCTTATCTGCACTCTTTTTATTTAATCTGTGTATCTACTTGAATGTACTTTGAACCTAAGTATAAAGCACTAAAACAATGCTGGAATCAAAATAGCAAATTCAGAAATCATCCATGACAGCATAATCACCATAAAAAAAAGCGCGATTTGCCATAAAATGATACTTCACTAATGTGTGGCCAGCTAGTGTTGTGACAAATGTTGAAACTAACACCATACTCCAAGAAATCGCTGAAGCTTTCCCAAAGTCAATCATCTCAAAATTAGTTTTATACAAATTCACTCCTACGGTAACTTCAATTCCATTTGGTCCAAAGGGGTTTCATATAAACTATTCGGAATTTCAAATGTATTCAAACCATTAATCGTCGCTAGAATGGTACTTAATAAAATAACAGAATTCATCAAATGATAAACCTTTATTTGATAAAAGAAAAAGCAGATGAGGAAGTTAATCCGTCTCTGCTTCCTCATTTGTCTAACTAGATGACTTATTTACATTAAATCGAATTTATTTCTTCCACATTCCCCTTCCACTTATATATTTTTGGCTTTGGTGAAGATAGCGTCGTACTATTTTTCCATTCAGACACATTTCCAAAACCATTACTTCGGCCAGCAACTTCCCATTTTTTCCCATTTTCATTGTAAATCAGCTGATATTCATACACTTTGCTCTCATCCAACTCCATTTTATTTTCTAAAAATAAAGGTGCTTCAATATATGAATTTGAATCTAAAAATACCATTACAGTCAGTTCCCATTGGTTGCTTTTTTTTCTGATCTTAATTGAATCATTATTCACTGTAATTCCTTTGTATTCATAATACAGAGATTCAATCAAGGGACGGATCTCCATTAAATCTGCAGACACCTCTTTCAAAACGCTGTTCTCAGCCTCTACGAATCCACCGCCCATAAATGCCGCATATTCATCGGAGAATAGGTCAATGACTGTTGCTATACTTTCTGTAAATTGCTTATCCTTTTCAGCTGACTTCGCTAAATAAATTTCTAGATTTTTATTCTTATTCCAAACAATTACTTTTTCTTGCTTCGCTTCGATTTTTGGCATATCTGATAGTAGCTCTATGTTAAAATCATATATTCCTGGAAAAATAGGCCCATATTGTTTTTTTTGTTCATTATATGGAATTGTTTTATTTTTTTCATTATTTATTATTACATTTTTTGCATCCGTGCTGACAGTTAGATAGTTTGGGGTAACTTTTAATTGATAATTTGGGAAAAACAACCATTTTCGCCCTTTAGAACTAATCTCAAAAGTTTTTGTAACTAATTCTCCCTGCTTCTTTTCTGCAGCTTGTTCTTTTAAATCATCAAAAAAAACTTCTTTACTTTTTTCATCTGATTTTAAGTAACTATATAATGATACTATCTCGTCTTTAGTTGCCTTACGTTCTTTAGTGCCAACTACTATTGATTTTTGTAATCCAGAGATATTTTTTTCGTACATCATTTTTTCCAAATGCACAACAAATTTTTCTTTATTATTTAAAGAAACCCCTAATATTACGCTTATACCAACAATTACCACAATACCTATTGCAACTAATTTTTTATTTTTAATAATCAATTTTATCATTTCAAACTCCTTTATTTTCAACTGCTAAAAAATAGCTCCCTACTGAAGTAGTAAGAAGCTATTTTTTATTTCGTTATTCTACTCCTCCGATGAAGGCTCTTAAAAGATACTCATTTGTTCCATCCATATTAGACTTCAGACTCACGTCCCATTTATCATCTTTTTTAGTTAAAACAATTTTCAAATCATTTCTTGGCTCTCCAAGGTCGGATTTTTCAAGAATTTCTGTATATTTAGTTAGTGCATATTGTTCTGATTTTTCAGAATCATACGTGTCTGACTGATCAATATACTCGTCTTTATATTCACCAAAAATCTCATTAATTGCCTCGTTAGATAGGCCTTTCATCGTCATTTCAACTAATGCTTTCTTTCCAACATTTCCGATGACATTAGTTTTATAGGTCGCTCTTTTCGCTTCTATTTCTTGGAATTTATTGAAAAAAGTAGTTAATTCTTCATCTGTTGGTTTGTAACTATACACTGTGTTATTTTTAAAATTTTTAGTAAAAGCTTTTTTTACTGTTTCTTTTGCTACATCACTATCTGTAGAAACATATTTATCATAGTCTGCATTTTCTTTATTCAATAAAACAACATCAATATAAGCATCTAAAGCTTTTTTTGGTTCATCTAATTGTTTTTTAGTTCCTTCATATTTACTTAAATCAATCGCTACTTCAATATCATTTTTACTGTCTTCAGAAATCGAAGAAGGCGAATAACTTAATGTGTATTCTTTATCTGAATCTATATTAAACAAAATTGTTCCATTTAAGTTTTTTCCAGCAGAAAGTTTTCCGCCATCAAAGTTTTCAATCCCTGTACGATAGCCCACGTCAGGTGTTATTTTTTGATCTTCGCCTTTTTCAAATAATGCAAAACTATCAGTTGATAGATACTGTTGTTCTTTTCCGATATTTTTAACTTTTACATCCAACGCGATATAAGTATCCGATCCGCCTTCACCATCTTCAGTAAAAGGAATTACATACGTTCCATTTTCAATGCTAATTTCTGCAATTTTATTTTTAGAAGTTCCAACTTCCTTATCCTTATTACTCATTGCTTTTCCACCGCAACCAGACATTACTACTACTAACAACACAATTAATGCTAACAAATTCTTTTTTTTCATTTGACATCTCCCGTAATCATTTAATAAAATATTATATATCAACCTTAACATACAACAGTTATTATATCAAACGTTTTATAATTGCAGTTATCTAGTATTAATCTATTAGATAGCTGTCAATAAATGAAATGAAAAACCAGATAGTTGCTTAGATACTTCATAATTATACATCTTAGCCAGTTAAGCTTATAATTTTCTCTTCTTTTATTTAATTCCCTTATCTACATCTGTCGATTTGAATTTGCTTTGAACCCATGTATAGAGCGCTAAAACGGGGATAACAGAAGTTGCCAAGACTGCCATCATCGCTCCATAATTTAGATCGTCTTGTGAGGCTTGGGTAATATTGCGAATGACCAAAGGAACGGTGTACATCTCTGTATCCGAAGTCATTACTAGCGGGAATAAATAAGAATTCCAGTAGCCCATAAAAATGAGTAAACCTGATGTAATAATATTTGGTTTCAGTAAGGGCAAAGCAATCTGATAAAAAATCCGAAACTCGCCAGCACCATCAATACGAGCTGCTTCAATTAGCTCAATTGGAAAACTGTCCGCATATTGCTTCATAATAAAGACTGCATTTGCTGAAGCGACTGCTGGTAAAATAATCCCACCATAAGTATTGGTTAAGCCTAGCCGACTAAAAATCATAAATGTTGGAATCAAAATAGCAAATCCAGGAATCATCCGTGACAGCATAATTACCATAAAAAAAGCGCGATTTGCCATAAAACGATACTTCGCTAATGTGTAGCCAGCTAGTGTCGTAACAAACGTTGAAACGAGCGTTCCTATAATTGTTACAAATAAACTATTAAAAATCACTCGTACATATTGATAATTTTCTAACAAGTAGTTCATGTTTTCCATTAAATGGGAACCGAACTTAAGGTTAATCGTATTACTTAAAATCATGGCATTATTTTGAGTTGAAGCAATCATCATGTAAATATAAGGAACAATAAAAATAACAACACCAATAGCTAACATGAGATAAACTATTCCATTTTTTCTTCTATTTTTTTTATGCATTCTTCTTCCCCACCTTAAATTGAACAACTGATAGAATCGTTGACACTAACACCATACTCCAAGCAATCGCTGAAGCTTTCCCAAAGTCAATCATCTCAAAACTTGTTTTATACAAGTTCACTCCTACAGTAACCGCAATTCCATTTGGTCCAAAGGTATTTCCATATAAAATATTCGGAATTTCAAATGTATTCAAACCATTAATCGTTGCTAAAACTGTACTTAATAAAATAACGGGTTTTAACATAGGAACTGTAATATTAAAAAATTTTACAGTTGATGAAGCACCGTCAATATCTGCACTTTCATAGATTTCACTGGAAATATTTTGCAATCCCCCTAAAAATAGAATTGTATAATATCCTACATTTTGCCAAATAATGACGATAAACATCGCCATTCTTCCCCAGAAAGGATTTGATAACCAAGGAATTGGATCGCCGCCAAATAACGTAATAATAGAATTAAATAACCCAACTGGATTAAAAAACGTCATAAAAACTGAAGCGACTGCAACTAGCGAAGTAATTGCTGGTAAATAGTAGACTGTTCTAAAAAAACCTTTTCCTTTAATAGATGGATTGTTTAGCAGAACTGCAAAAAATAGCGCAAAAAAGATAATAAAAGGGATTGTTCCAACCATTAAAATCAAGACGTTAACATAGGATTTTAAAAACATTGGATCCTTGAATAAAGCACTAAAATTAGCTCCGCCTATAAAACGAAAACTATTGCCTCGAATTTCCATAAAGCTAAAGGCTAAAGAAATTAAAATCGGTAAAAGAACTGTAATAATGAAGAAAAACATAAACGGTACCATAAATAAATAAGGAATACCTTTTGATTTAGCTTTCATCTTGCCACACCTTTCAATAAAAAGGCTGACTTGCTTACCTTCATCAGCCTTTATCTTTTTTAACTAAATTATTTATTGACTTCAATTGAATATTTTTGTGCCATTAAATCGGCTTGTTTCGCTAGGGAATCCTCTAATTTTGCACCATTCCAATAATCATAAACAGCCATTTTTAAATAGTTTACTGCATCTCCTGCATAAGGATAATAAGCTAAGCTAACTGCATTATTCCCAGCTTCAAGAATCGGTTCATAAATTTTTTGACCGCCATAAAAATCAAAGCCTGTGTTTGCAGCCTCGCCTTCATACGCTTTTGTCACTGCTGAAGCACTCCCCCGAGCAATAATATCATTTTGAGTCGCTTCATCTGAGATAGCAAAGTCCATAAATTGTGCTGCTGCCGTTTTATTTTTAGCATTTTCACCAATATACCAAGCTGATCCACCACTGACTGGATTCAATCCTTGTTCATCTGCAGAATAATCAACAATCTGGCTAACTTTCCATTTATCTTTATCATCTGGATAGTTATTCGCCATATTTCCCGCTAGCCAAGTTCCTTCAATAATTACAGCTGCCTTTTGGAAGGTTGGGTAGCGATCTTTATCACTTGAATAGTAAGACACAATTTTAGCATCAATCATTTTATCAACAATTTTGATTGCATTTTTTGCTTCTTTTGTCGCTAAATTAAGGTTACCATCCTTATCAATTAAGGGTTTATCTTGTTGCTGCATAATATGTGAAATCAAACTATTTTCACCATTTGCATCTAAGGCCACTAAATCGACTCCCGTTTTTTCTTTGATTTTTTTACCAGCGTCAATTAATTGATCCCAATCTTTCACGGTAGCAATGTCTACACCAGCTTCTTTAAATAAATCTTCACGATAAAACATCATGACCATGCCTAAATCTTGTGGGATTCCAAACAAATCTTTATTAGGTGCTGTTTCTTTTAACCCATTTAACTTAGATGAAATGATAGTCTTTCCATATTTATCTTCAAATTTTGCTTTTGTTAAATTCATAAATGAATCTGGAAATTTATCTAACACTCCTGTGATATCGCTATCTTGCACTATGACTAACTCAGGTAGGATTTCGTTGCCAACTAAAAGTGGCGTTAATTTTTGGGTAATTGCTGGTGGTGCGACATCGGTTGTCTTTAAGGTTAATTTTGTATCGTATTCTTTGTTGTAACGTTCAAGCGTACTTTCAAGCCACTCTGTATTTTTGCCTTTTGGTGCGTACACCTTTAGCTCGCCGTCTTTCACTCGTTCGGCCGTTTGATAGTCAACAGACTTAGCTCCATTTGCGCTACTTTCACTTTTTCCACAAGCTGAAAAAACAACTAAACTCATTGTCAACAAACTCATTGCAATTAAACTTTTTTTCATTTTCCTTCCTCCTTAAAAATCAAATTACCAGTATGGTTTCCAAACTTTTCTTAATCGAACTAAGGCTTCATAGTAATAATAATCGCCCCAAAGACAGCATTCATCAATTCCCAAATCATTCGGTATGGAATACACTGCATGTTTAACAAATCCGTTCACCGCTTCGCCTTCAGTTGTGTAGTGTTCACTTAACGATCGAACAATGCTATAAGCTGTTTCTTCATATTGGCTCCGTCTTTCATCTGTGATTGGCAAATGTTTGGCCAATTCCAATAAGCCACAGGCTAAGATTGACCCCGCCGACGTATCCCGATATTCATCACCAGAAGTAAAATATAAATCCCAGTAAGGTACATCATCCTCTGGCAAATAACGTAAAAAATAATCTGCATTTGCTAAAGCCGTCTCCAACAAACTTTCATCATCTGTATATAAATAATTTAAAGCAAAACCATAAACTGCCCACGCTTGCCCTCTCGACCAACAAGATGAATCTGAATATCCTTGAGCCGTTGTTCCACGTAAAGGTTCTCCTGTCTCGCTATCAAAATAATACGTATGATGAGTTGAATTATCTTCTCTCACCAAATACTTTTGAGCATTCTTAATATGAGCATAGGCTTTATCGTAATAAGAACGATCCCCAGTAATTTGATAAGCTTCATACAATAAACACAAATTCATATTACAATCAATAATAATTCTGCCTCGATTTTCAGAATCATCTGGATCACCCCAAGCTTGAATAATTCCCGCAACATCCAGATAACGAACCACTAATTTATCTGCTGCTGCCACAATAATCTTACGACTGTCACTAGCATGATTTAAACGATATTCAGGGATATGGCTTAATGAAAAATAAAAACCAATATCATGATTATCCATCTCAATATCCAATTTTAGTCGTTGATTAAAACTCTCTAAATGAGCCTCAATCACTTGCCGATAAATCGCTTCGCCCGTTAATTCATAAGATAACCACATCATTCCTGTCCAAAAAGATGGCGTCCAACTAACATTTTCACCAAATTTATAATTTAAATGAACCGATGCTGGCTCTGGAAATAAATTTCCATGTACTTTAATATTCTCCTTTATTTTAGTTTGTATAAATACTAGTTTTGCGTCGATCCAATGCACATCTTTTTTCAAAATAATCCTCCTAATCGAAACTTAAACGTTTCAGTAAAAACGTTAAAAAAAATCATTATACGTTTTATTACCGCTTACAAAACCTAATATACCGAATTTTTTTTTGCTTGTCAACGTTTTATTTCAAAAAAACTTAAACGCTTAAGTTGCATTTAAAAGAATACTATTTGATCTATTTTACGATAATCTCCTAGTATTAGTTAGTACCATTTCTTGAGAAAACGATTAAAATAACTGTCATCTGCAAATTAGGACCAGCTGCTGTGGTATATAACAAATCTCCTTTTAAAGTTGGTGATATCATACAATGATTGAGCGATATTATAAATTTTTTTTTCAAAAGATTTACACTATACTTGACTATCTGGATAAATGATTGATTTTGAAGCTCGTTTATTCTCGTAAAAGACAGTAAGCATCAGGTTTTTATCTTCTTTACTTAATCGTTTCAGTTTGATACAATAAAGTAACTATTCTAATTAGAAAGGCAGGCTTCACTATGAAAAATAAAATAACTCTAAAACAGCTTGCTGAAACCGCACAAGTTTCCATTGCGACTGTTTCTTACGCTTTAAGTGATAGCCCGCAAGTCAGCGAAATGACTCGTGCTAAGATCAAAAAAATTGCAAAAGAACTGAACTATGTCCCTAATCTATCCGCACAAAATTTACGAACAAATAATTCCAACTTAATCTATGCTTTATTGAATACTTACCAAGGGAATTTTAATGGGAATGTTTTACAAGAAATCCAACTAATCTTTAAAGAATATGGCTATGATCTGCTTGCTACAAGTGGATCAATTCCCGATATTGTCAAAACCAACACCGTTGATGGTGGAATTATTTTAAACTTTGCTGTCCCTACACCGACTTTATTAGATTTAGCTAGCACCAAACCATTAGTTTTGCTATCAAATGAAGTTCAGCATGAGAATATTGCAAATGTAGTCATTGATAATGAATTAGGAATGAAATATTTGCTGGATTTATTTAAAGAGTCTTATCATCGAAATCTTTGTTTTATTGTCGGAGAAGAGCGTTCTTACAACAATGGACAGCGGGTGAAAGCAGCTGAATTCTATTATCATAAAATGTTTCAAAAAAGTGATTTTCAAGAACGAGTCTATCAAGGAGAATTTAATTCTGAGATAGCTTACGAACTTGGTTTAACGATCCTAAAAGAGCAAAAACATGATGCATTTATTTGTTTAAATGATGATATGGCACTAGGAATCTATCATGCAGCAGCAGATTTAGGCTTAACTGTCGGAAAAGATATTAGCATTGCTGGATTTGATGATAGTTATTTATCTAATATTATTTCACCAAAATTAACGACGATTCATATTGATAAACACGCATGGGCTCAGGCTGTTGTCCAAGCCTACCTTGATTTAAAAAAGGGAACTCCACAAGAGAAAGTCAATAAAGTGAAGCCAAAGTTAACCTTACGTGATTCTGTTCGCTTAAGAAAATAGTTTTCTATAAAAATTTGTCTTGAATCAACAATTTTTTTATCATCTTCTACAATAGAAAAATCAAGAGATAGGTATCCAATGTTCACTCACAGATATCTATCCCCACTGTTGTAGTTCATTTAAATCTATAAAAAAAACAGTTGACTTTTTTTTACGTATTCTTTATAATTTATTCATAGGTACTTACCACGCTTCCGGACATTAGTCTAGCGGACCCAGGTAGGGGCTTTTTTTTTAGCTAATTTTAACAATAATAGGCAGGTGAAAAGCTATTGGATAATCATTTATTTCTTACGGACAAAATTAAATTTATCTATTCAATAAAACATACTTTAAAAAGACTACATAAATGTGAAGATGCTAGAACTATTAAACCATATAAATCTGTCCCAGAACTAATTACTCATTTAGAACAAGTTGAATGGAATCCATTAACTTTTACTGAACAAGAAAAAGAAATTGCTCTTCATTTTTTTACATATACTAACTATTATAATTTCTCTGTATACAGAAAGCACCTTCCTAGAGAACCTCATAAACAACATACTTTCTCTGATTGTTTAAAATTATATGATTTTGATACTTTCTTGAGAGAAAATATCAACAAATTTACTGGTATAGTGGAACTAATGGTGCGAGCAACGTTAACTACTGAATTGTGTACCGCATACACTGGCGACTTTAACAAAGCTGACTTTTACTTAGATTTATCTATCTATCAAAGTAAAAATTTTGGTTCAAAAGTATTATCTACAATTTTTGAAAGAGTGAATAACAGTAAATCTGAATCTATTTTACATCATCTAACGAATAAAAATGGACATATACCGTTCTGGGTTTTAGTTGAAGAGCTAACTTTTGGAGAACTATGTACCTTTTTTGAAGCTTTGACAAAAGAATACCGTACAGGCTGGCTTTTTAGAGCTTTTAGCAAGCAAGAAAGCAAACATTTGATTACTTGGTTTAACTCTTGTAGGTATATGAGAAATACCTGTGCTCATTATTCTAGAATATATGGTAGATATTTCACCTTTGCACCGCCAAAATACTTATTAAATGACCTAAGAAAAGCTGAAGTTAAAAAGAATCAAAATGAAACATTGTTTGCTAGGCTACTTGCAATAAAAAATATACTTGCTTACAGTATTTATACAGATCACGAAAAGTGGAATAACTTTATAAAACAACTACGAGATGAAATTTCAGAGAAGGAAACTATCATCCGACTTGATAAAATGGGGTTTCCAATAAACTGGTATGACATGCTCTATTTTGAAAACTTTCACTAGCTTAAATTGTAATTTTATCTAAAAAAGCAGAACTCATTGAATTTATAGACATGAGTTCTGCTTTTAATTTATCCAGAAACCTTACTATACCAAGATTTTGCTGTTTGCTTCAATACATCATTCAACTCTCGGATATGCTGTGTTCCTACTGTTTGCAACCATTGTTGACCTGCCATCGTTCCTTCTTTAGCAAATGGAGCGACGCCATCTTTCCATGTTGCTCGGCCGCAAAGCACCCCATTAAAATCCGAGCCTGCTTGGCTAGCAAAGGTCAATGTTTTTTGAAATAAAGTCGCGCTCACTCCGGCACTTAAGAAAATAAAAGGCAATTCCGTTGCCTCGCTCTGCTCTTTAAAATAAGCCGTAGCCTCTGCTTGAGTATACGCGATTTCTCCCTCACTATACCCTTCAACAAATTTCATATTTACTGGAACTTCAACTTTTAATACATCGACTTGATAACGTGATTTTGAAAATTCTCTCATCATTTGAATCACTTTATGTGGCTTCACTTTAGCAAAGTCTAAGCTAGCAACATCTTCATTGGTTGCATCATACGAAACCAATTCAAGGAAAAAAGGAATATCTTCTGCAGTACATTCTGAACCTAAACGTTCAATAAAAATATGCTTTTGCTCATTGATTTCTGATGCTTCATCATAATCATAGTACAGCAAAAATTTGACTGCATCTGCTCCCGCCTCTTTAATCCGCTTCACCGACCACTCCGTTAGTAAGTCTGGCAAACGCCCTGGCTCTGAAGCATCGTACCCCGTCTTTTCATAAGCAATTAACAGTCCCGCATCGGAATCACGAACTTGTGCCGCTGGCAACCCATACTCAGGATCCAACAAAATCGCCGAAGCATATGGTGTTAATTCCTCTGAGACAAGCTTCTTAAACTGAATAATGCCAGTATCTCCAATATCTTGATGACTATCTACAGCAATCATTTTCTTTAATGAACCACGTTGATCTATTGCTAACGCTCCAATAATTCCATTTTCATCCGATAGTCGTTTTAACGCTTTCATTTTCTCATTCGTTATAGTCAACATCTTTTCTCCCCCTGAAATTTAAGTCATTTTTATAACTTTAACTTGAGCAAAATAGTCATTAAATTGAGTTCCATCTATCGAACCGGTTTCAACTTCTAACGTATTTAGAATACCTGTTGTCATAGCTGTTTTAATCACAGAAATTGGATCTTCTTGCTTCGCCAACGCTACAGCCAATCCCGCAACTGTCGCATCGCCTGAGCCCACTGGATTTACAGCAGTAATCTTAGGAATTTCAACTTGATAAAACGTTTCCTCATACTTTACAAATGCACCTGCCGCACCTAAAGACACAACAATCCATGGTATTCCTGCAAAAAGTGACTCTGAAAGTACTGCTTGTAATTCCTTCGGATCGTCACTTAGCGTTCGTCCCATAAGCTGACTTAACTCACTTTGATTCGGTTTAATTAGCGTCGGTTTTTCTGAATTTAATAGAATTTTTTCTAAAGGTTCCCCTGAGCAATCTAACAGAATCGGCACATCTTCTCCTTGAGCAATCGCAACTAATTGTTGATATAATGCCGAATTTAATCCTGTTGGCAAACTTCCAGAAACCGTTATCATTTCTACTGTTTCTTCTTTTAACAAGTGAGTAAACTTAGTCAAAAAATCCGTTGCTTCTTGTTCAGATAAGGTTGGGCCTGATTCTAATATTTCTGTCTGTTGCCCATCATGTAAAATAGCAATACAATTTCTTGATTCTTGTGATATCTTCAAAAAATGACTGGGAATATCAATCTTTTCTAGTTCATTTTCAATAAATTCACCGATGGTTCCACCTAAAATGCCACTTAATCCAACTGGATAGTCTAATAATTTAATGACTCGTGCTACGTTTAATCCTTTTCCCCCAGCTGTTTTTCTAGTATCTGTTACCCGATTAACGTCATTTAAAACAAATTTTTCTAGCGGATACGAAATATCTACAGATGGATTCATTGTTATTGTTAAAATCATTTTTTCACTCCTATTGCTGGCTAATCGTGGTATTCGCCACGGTCCCATTTTTCTATAAATTCATCAAAGAACTCTGAATGATTCGTTTGCGTATCTTCCGTTTTTTCAAGTGCCATTAATTTTTCTAGGATTGCTTCTTTTTCTGGAGTTGGTTGATATTCAGCAGCTAAAAACGCATCAATAATTGAAAAAATCAAATGCTCCCCCGTAATTTTCCCACCAAATCCTATGACATTTGCATTCAGTTCTTCAACAGAATAAGTCGCTGTCGTTGTATCGCGAGCCAGTGCAGCCCTAGCCCCAAAAACCTTATTAACCGCTGTCGTAATTCCAACACCCGTACCACAAATCACAATTCCCCGATCTGCTTTTCCGGTGGTAACTGCTTCGGCAACTTTTTTTCCAAAAATTGGATAGTGGGTTCTTGTAAAATCATATGTCCCAAAATCTAAAACTGTGTGCCCTTGAGTTTTTAAATAATCAGATACCGCAATTTTAGTGTCTGTTACAATGTGGTCACAACCTAATGAAATAATCATCACTTTCACTCCTAAATTTCAAATTTTATAACATTTTATTCAACATATCTACTCGAACTTGATGTCTTCCAGCTGCATAATGCGTTTCTACAAAAGCTTTTGCACAAGCTTTTGCTAAGTCTGACCCAACGATTTCTGCTCCCATCACAATCACTCGTGCGCCATTGTGTTCTCTTGTCATTTTAGCTGAATGCTCATCAGATACTTCTGCAGCCACAACTCCTTTAATCTTACTGGCAGCTATAAATGAACCAGCACCGGTACGATCGAATAAAATTCCTAACTCTCCTTCTTGATTTATTAACCCTGTTGTCACCGCCACCGTTGAATCAACAAAATCCGTTGCTCCAAGAAGTGTCTTGTCGATTACCTCATAGCCTAATGCACTTAAATAATCCTTCACTTCATTTTTTAAATCCAGTCCACTTTGATCTGATCCGATTAAAATGTTCATATAATTCCCTCCAGTTAGATTTATTATTTTTCAGTTAATACGTTAGTAAAGGTGTGATACATGTTTTTGACATCTGGATTTACTCCATCGTCTGTGATCAGTGCCGTTATTTCATCTAAACAATAAAAACGATAAAAATCTTCTTGGTTTAATTTGTGATGATCTGCAACAATATACTTCTCATTAGCGTTATCTAAAACTAAGCTTTGTGTTACTCCTTCCTCCTCACTAGAAGTTGTGATGTTATTTTGAAAAACACCATTCGTTCCAATAAAAGCTTTTTTAACGCGGATTTTATTCAAGGTCTCATTTGCAAAGCTACCTATAAAAGCTCCTGTTCGCGAACGATAGGTTCCACCAATTAAAATCAGTTCAAAGCGATCATCTCCAACAAAACGATTAAAAACATGAATCGAATTTGTAATAATCTTGGCAAATGAAATCTCTAAATAATCATAAACAAATTCAAGAGTCGTTCCTGGACCTAGAAAAACTGTATCTCCATCTACAATTAAATGTGCAATAATCTCTGCAACTTTTTTCTTTTCTTCAATATGAATCTCTTGCTTTTCTAAATGAGACAATTCACGATCATTTAAACTTTCTATTTTCTTAGCTCCACCATGAATACGTTGAACTAAACCTTGCTCTTCTAATATTTGTAGGTCCCGTCTCACAGTCATTTCAGTTACTCCTAGTAAATCTGTAATATCTGAAACCTTTATAATTCCTTTAGTTTCTATTAATGCTACAATTTTTTCTAACCGCTCATCTTTTAGCAAATAGCTCACCTCTGTACATTTTTGTTACAAAATGTTCGTTTTTGTTTTATAATTGAAATTTATCATACATTTTTTTCTGTGTCAATAGAAGATGTTGCTACTCTATTATTCTAAAATAGCTATTTAACTTTATTAAGATAAAACCATTGACATTACAAACGCTTACATTTATGATGATTGCAAAGGGACAAAATAAAACATTTTCGATAACAAAAAAACATTTATACTCTTTTAATTTAAAAAAAAATAACAATTACGTTTCAAAAAGAGAAAGGATGATACTCATGGGAATGTCAAAAGAAGAAACAGGAATGGTTGGATTTGAAATTGTTGCGTTTGCTGGAGAAGCTCGTTCCAAATTAATTTTAGCTTTAGATGAAGCTGAAAAAAAGAATTTTGTTAAGGCCGATGAATTAATGGCAGAAGCGAATGCAAGTTTAATTGAAGCGCATAAGTCTCAAACACAGATGCTAGCTGCTGAAGCTCGAGGAGAGACGATGGAAATCGGATTTATTATGGTTCATGCGCAAGATCACTTAATGACAACGATGTTATTGAGAGATGTGATGAAGCATTTAATTAACGTGTATCGTAATTAATTTTGGCTATCTACTTGATTGATAGACTCATTTTATGTATCTGGAGGGATAAAGAATGAACGGATTAATTAAACAAATCGAAAAAATGAAACCCACTTTTGAAAAAATGTCAAACAATCCTTATTTACGGGCGATTCGGGATGGATTTATTAGTTTAATTCCAGTTATTTTATTTTCAAGTTTCTTTCTATTAGTGGCTTATGTTCCCAATATTTTCCAATTTTATTGGAGCCCTGAAATAGAAGCCATCTTAATGAAGGCTTATAATTTTTCAATGGGAATTCTTGGTTTACTGATGTCTGCTACAATTGCTAAAAGTTTAACGGATAATTTTAATGGAAAGTTGCCTAAAACAAATCAAATCAACACCGTCTCTACGATGATTGCTGCTATTATCGGCTTTTTATTAATTGGAGTGGATGGAATCGACGGTGGAATTTCAACGGCTTTTACAGGCACTAAAGGTCTATTAACTTCCTTTGTAGTCGGTTTTATTGTGCCGAACGTTTATCGTTTTTGTGTAAAAAATAATATTACTATCAAAATGCCAGAGGAAGTTCCTAGCAATATCTCCCAAACCTTTAAAGATTTAATTCCAATTACTATTTCAACTGTCTTTTTCTGGTTATTTGATTTAACTTTTAGAAGTGTTGCTCAAACCAGTTTCTCTGCATGGATTATTGATATTTTCCAACCAATTTTCTCAGCTGCAGACGGTTATCCTGGGTTAGCTTTAATCTTTGGAGCAATGGCTTTCTTCTGGTTTATCGGAATTCACGGACCTTCTATTGTTGAACCAGCTGTTTCTGCGATTTATATTACCAATGTTGAATTAAACTTTAATAACTTCCAAAATGGTGAACATGCAACTAATGTGCTCTCACAAGGGACACAATATTTCGTTGCAACTCTTGGCGGAACTGGGGCTACACTGATTATTACGTTAATGTTTGCTTTCTTAGCTCGCTCCAAGCAACTAAAATCTATCGGACGCGCTTCTTCTGTTCCCGTATTATTTGGAGTAAACGAACCTATTTTATTTGGTGCACCAATTGTTTTAAATCCGGTCTTCTTTATTCCTTTTATTCTTGCACCGATTGTCAATGTTTGGCTTTTGAAATTCTTTATTGATGGTTTAGGCATGAATGGTTTTATCTACAATTTACCATGGACTACGCCAGGACCAATCGGACTCTTCATGGGAACCGGTTTTGCACCTTTAGCTGCTGTTCTAGTTCTCGTTTTACTTGCAGTTGATTTTGCGATTTACTATCCGTTCTTTAAAGTCTATGATAGAGAACTGTTGGCAGAAGAAGCTGAAAAGGAACTAGCAATTGAAGCTGGGATTATCGCGCCAACCAATAACGACGAACTAAATCCTATTGAACCTGCACTACAAACTGTAACGGTTACGGATGAAAAAAATGTCCTCGTTCTTTGTGCAAATGGTGCCACTAGTGGAATGCTAGCTAATGCGATTGCCAAAGGAGCCACAGCAGAAAATCTACCAGTAAAAACAACTGCAATGGCCTATGGACAACACAAAGATTTAATTAGTGAATTTGATTTAATCATCCTGGCACCGCAAATGGCTTCAATGTTAGGCGAGCTAGAAAATGATGTTTCTAGCTATAAAACTAAAGCCGTTTCGACTACTGGAGCTGAATACGTTGCATTAGCACGGGATCCAGAAAAAGCCTTGCACTTCGCTTTATCAGCGATTCAATCATAAAAAGGAGTTGTTTCATCTATGGAATTGAACTTGCCACAAGACTTTATCTTAGGGGCAGCCACAGCTGCCTATCAAGCCGAAGGCGCTCTTAATGAAGGTAGAAAAGGCAAAACTTACTGGGATGCTTATCTAGCCAAGCAAGGTATTTTCGACCCTAGCACTGCCAGTGATTTTTATCATCAATACCCTCATGATTTAGCCTTAGCTCGTGAATTTGGACTAAACGGCATCCGAATTTCAATTGCTTGGTCACGTATTTTTCCAGCTGGAACTGGTGAAATAAACCCAGAAGGCATTGCTTTTTACCACCAATTAATTGATAGCTGTCTTGCTAATGGCGTGGAACCTTTTGTTACTTTGCATCATTTTGATACACCTGAGCCACTTTTCCTTGAAGGAGACTGGTTGAATCGGGAAAATCTGAATCATTTTGTAGCATTTGCTAAAGTTTGTTTTGAAGAATATGGTCATAAAGTCAAAAAATGGATTACCATTAATGAACCGTGGTCCGTGGTTGCGGGACAGTATATTATCGGTCATTTCCCACCAAATATTCACTACGATATTCCTAAAGCCGTGCAAGCTATGCACCACATGATGGTAGCACATGCTAAGGTAGTGGAACTTTATAAAAGCCTTAAGCTTTCTGGTGAAATTGGGATTGTGCATATCCTGGAGTCAAAATACCCAATTAGTTCCAATGAAGCCGATCAACAAGCAGCTTATCTTGAGGATTTAATCGCAAATCGTTTTATGTTAGATGCGACTTTTAAAGGAAATTATGAACCTGAAACCTTAAAAAACATCAATGACATTGTTCAGAAGAATAACGGAGAATTAGTGATTGAAGCGGAAGATTTAGTTTTACTCGCTAGTGCTGCAAAACTGAATGATTTTCTTGGAGTAAATTATTATGCCAGCCACTTTTTAAAAGCCTATCGAGGTGAAAGCCAGATTCAGCATAATGGTACTGGCGAAAAAGGCAGCTCCATCTTTGCCTTAAAAGGAGTCGGTCAACGCGTGACGAATCCAGCAATTCCAACAACTGATTGGGATTGGCCGATCTATCCACAGGGCTTGACGGATATGTTGATTCGGATTAAACAGGATTATCCGAATTATCAAACCCTCTATGTAACTGAAAATGGGATGGGGTATAAGGATGAGCTAATCGCTGGTACCGTTGATGATACTCCGAGAATTGAGTATATTCAACAACATTTAGGCGCTATCTCAACAGCTATTAACGCTGGTGTCAACGTAAAAGGCTACTTCTTATGGTCATTGATGGATGTCTTTTCTTGGACAAATGGATACAACAAACGTTACGGCTTGTTGTATGTTGATTTTGCTACACAAGAACGTTTCCCAAAAAAGAGCGCTTATTGGTTCAAAGAATTAGCTGATACAAAAAAGCGACTGTGAAAAACACACACAGTCGCTTTTTTTGACTAAATTAATTCAAAGCTTCCAACTTTTTCAGCCTGACTACTCCCACCAAGATACACGTTAAAGTTACCTAAATCCGCTTTAAAATCAAGGTTCCGCTGATAATAACACAAATCTTCAAGTGTCAGATTGAACGTCACTACTTGAGACTCTCCTGCTTCTAGATAGATTTTTTCAAAGCGACGTAGCTCTTTAACAGGACGAGCGACTGTTGCAACTACATCTTCCAAATACAGTTGAACGGTCTCTTTGCCAGCGAGTTTCCCGGTATTTGTAACTGTCACCTCAAAAGTCAGTTGCTCCTGATATGTGATTTTATGATGACTTTGTTTCACATTTGAGTAAGCAAATGTTGTATAACTTAAACCAAAACCAAAGTCATACAACGGTTCATTAGGAATATCTAAATAACGAGAAATGTATTTTTGCTCGTTATTGCCAACATGGGCGGGACGACCTGTTTTTAGATGGTTGTAATAAACGGGTACTTGTCCTGTTGTAACAGGAAAACTCATCGGCAACTTTCCTGATGGACTAACGTTTCCACTCAAGACGTCAGCAATTCCAGTTCCTGCTTCAGTTCCAGGGAACCATGCCATCACTAAAGCTGTTGAATGAAAGGAAATATCACTTAAATCAAGTGGACGACCACCGAATACAACGGTAACTACTGGTTTTCCTAAGTCAGCCAGCTCGGCTAAAAACTGCTCTTGTTCTACCGGCAAACGAATCGTTGCTAAACTTGCCGCTTCCCCACTACTTTCAGAGCTTTCACCTAATGCCACAACGACAATATCAGCATCATGGGCAATTGTTCGACTTGCAGCTAGTTCTTCAGCCGTCACCTGTTGATTTTGCTGCCAACCGACACTTACAACATTCGGTAAAGCCATTTTTAATCCATCTGCTAAATGGTGACTTTCTGTTTGCTCACCAATCCATGACCAAGCACCCAAGACATCCTGACTTTCAGCCAATGGACCTACAACTGCAATTTTTTGTTCTTTCCGTAATGGCAATGCATAATTTTTATTTTTCAGTAGCACTACAGATTCTGCTGCTACTTCACGAGCTACACGACGATGATTGTCACTCATTGTTCTGAGTTTTTTGGTTGGAGCTACTGTCTTTAATCCACGGTAAGGATCTTCAAACAATCCTAAAGCATTTTTCAAATTCAACACCGCTAAAACAGCTGCATCAATTTGCTCTATTTGAACGTGGTTTTCCATCACTAACGCTTCTAAATTCTGTAGATAACAGCTGGTCATCATTTCTAGATCCACTCCCGCTTGAATCGATTGATACGCAGCCTCCTTAGAATTCTCAGCAACACCATGATTAATTAGTTCGCCAACTGCGCCCCAATCTGAAATCACTAAACCAGTAAAACCCAAGTCTTTTCGTAGCACATCTTGCATCAGCCATTGATTCCCTGTCGCTGGAATACCATCAACTGTATTAAAAGCGGTCATAACCAAAAGTACTCCCGCTTCAATTGCTGCCTGATAGGCTGGCAAATAATTCTGATATAACTCACGAACAGACGTATCCACCGTATTATATTCACGCCCCGCTTCTGCTGCTCCATAGGCCGCAAAGTGTTTCACACATGCTGCTACTCGATCAAAATTCGTTGCTAACTCACCGTGTTCACCTTGATACCCTTTGACAAAAGCTCTAGCAAAATAACTATTTAAATACGCATCTTCTCCCGTACTTTCCATCACACGTCCCCATCGAGGATCACGAACTAAATCAACCATTGGAGAAAAAGTTACATGAACGCCTGCCTCACTAGCTTCAATCGCTGAAATCTCCGCAACTTTCTGAGCTAAATCAGCATTCCAAGTCGCCCCAATTGCTAATGGAATTGGAAAAATCGTACGATATCCATGAATCACATCTGCCATAAAAACTAAAGGAATTCCTAAACGATTGGTTTTTAAATACGCCTCTTGAATCTTCATGACTTCTTCAGCGGTATGAGTTCCTAAAACAGAACCAATATTTTTTAAATCTTCTGCTTTCAAGCCCAATTCTGCCATTGGACCCGTAATTTCACCATCACTACTTGCCCCACTGAAAAACTGTGGCGTCAATTGAGTTAGCTGAGCAATTTTTTCAGTTAACGTCATTTCCTTAAGCAAATCCTCAATTTGTACTGTTTTCATCTGTTCCTCCTACTCTAATCTGCTTGTTTAATTTGATAAACCGCTCCAATCAGACCAGCATTATTTCTAAATTCACATGGTAAAATCTGTGGTAATTTTACATTTTCCATATCACGATGTCCAGCTTTTAACTGATGCATTCGTTGCTCTATTTCCAGAATAAAGGCTGGATTACTGCTGATAGCGCCACCGATTAAAATCACTTCTGGATCAAAAGAGGTAGCCAAATTAAACAGCCCTTGACTTAGTCGTTGATAGAAAATTTCAATTGTTTCCTTAGCATGCTGATCTCCATTTTCCGCTAAATCAAATACTTCTTTGCCATTTACAGTGCTTTCGCCGCCATCTTGATTCAGATATTTATTCACTATACCGCATTGAACGGAACCCGTTAAACTTAATGTCGCTAAGCGTGTATCTTGATTTTCAATTGGTTCCACAACCATGAAACCAAATTCCCCAGCCATTGAATTCGCACCACGGAAAAGTTGATTGTTAATCACAATCGCTCCGCCAATTCCGGTGCCAACCGCTACACATAAAAAATGTTTATACTTCTTGCCTGCACCCAACCATTTTTCAGCCAAAGCCGCACAATTAACATCATTTTCGACTGCTACTGGTAAACCTAACTTTTCTTCTAAAATATCTTTCAGATGAATGCCGTAAAAATCAAAAATAGCGCCACCTGTAATCATAAATCCATCTTCCGCAACAATCCCCGGCACACTTAAGCCCACACCTTGAATGTCATAATCGTCTTGATAACCTTGTACTACTTCCGCAATGCTTGCAATAATCGCAGGACCATTTTGTGCAGTGGCAACTTTACCACTTGCTAAAATCTCGCCCACCTCTGTTACTAAACCATATTTTACATCTGTGCCACCTACATCAATACCTACATAATAATTCAAATGAATAAACTCCTTTTTTTTAATCAGAAAAACTCAATTCAGCAAGCCTAGCCTAAACGACATCTAACGTCGAATCAATATTTTTTTCTACTATCACTAATTTCAATTCTTTCTGAACCAATTTCAAATAAAACCACATTAAACCACTGAATAAAAACAACGCAGCAACTACTCCGATTGGCAACGTTCCTAACCAAACACAACCAACGATGACAACCGGAAAGAAAAAGGTCTTATGAAATGTTCCCAATGTAAAATAAAAACTACTTCTAAATAAATCCAAACCTCTGCCATCTGTGAATCCGAGTAAACTATAATTGTTTACGTTATACACTAAAACAAAACTTTGCATCACCAAACGAATGACTACATTACCCGGAACACCTTGTAATAAATTATTAAAACTGATTAAAAATAAAATTGAAACGATACTAAATGCCACTAAAGGTAAACTTCTCAGCCATGACTTCCGAAAATTAGCACTAAAATTAGCAACTATCGGTTGATCCATTTGCTTCACACCAACTACTAAAGCTGTAAAAGAACCACCTAACGTGACCAAAGGGATCGAGAAAAGGATAAAAAGGACATTTAAACAAAACAGACGCATCACTACTTCACAAAATCGATAAAATCGGCTAGTTAAAGAAAACATTTTATCCCTCCACTCTCACTCTATTAGTTATTTTAACCGTTCATTATTTGCTTTGATGGCTTCATTTCGTGTGTCGGTAATTTCTTTCCAGCCATTATTATCACGAGTCGCCATAAAATCAGTCCAGGCTTTTTCGCCAATTTTCTTATCCTTTGCTTGAATAAACGCAACAATCGCTTGAACTCGATCTGTATTCATTGTCGTTAAATCTCGTGCCATTCTAGTTCCAGCCACTGGATCGATGTTCTCTGTCTCAAAACGAGGTTCCAGCTTATCACTTGACCAAGCAACAATGTCCTTAATCGAAGCAGAAGGTTCATTCCCTTTTCCTTGAGCAAATGACGAATCCGCAACAAACCAATACGTATCTGTTCCAATCTCTTTATTAAAAGCAGCAAAGTCATTGTTCTTCAAATCTAAGATTTCCTTCGTTAAAACAGCCTTGTCATCAACTAAATTATACGTTTCGCCTTCAATTCCAAAAGATTGCACCATGTTGCCATATTCACTTGCTAAATAGGTAATGATTTCCATCGCCTTTTGTGGTTCTTTCGTTTCTTTCGTAACAAAAGTATTCGTCCAACCACTAATCCCACCACCGTTAAAGAAAGAAGGTTTTCCATTGCTATTTTTTGGTCCATCAATCGCAATATATTCTTCGGCTGGATTACGTTTATTGTTATCCGATAAGAATTCAGATAACCCAACAACATTGGTATGCATATAAGCAAAATAAGCACCTTGTTGTAATTTTTCTTTGATTGTATTGTCGTTGTCAGAGAATTGGTCATTGGAAATATAACCACTTGCATACGCTTGACGCAAGATATCTAACCATTTCATATATTCTGGATCTCGATCACGGTCATTGATTTCTCCATCAATAGTTAGAGGAATCCCTAAAAAGTCTTGCAAATTCCCACCAAATGCACCATCACCGCCATTGGCAATATCCATCGCTGTTCCTGAAAATTGAATCATATCTGCGCCATCATCTGTTTTTGGTTGTTGAACTTTCGCTAGTTCCAACGCTTTCAAGAAACCCTCCGGCGTAGACATATCTGGCTTACCAATTGCTTCATAAATATCTTTACGAACAATTAAAGCTTGATCGCCTTTCACATTACCTGCATCATAATCTGCCTGAGTCACTGAAAAACTTGGATACGTATAAATTTGTCCATCGTCTTTTGTATACCATTTCAGCGTATCTTTTTTAGCTGCATTCTCTAGAAAATAAGGATCATATTTTTCAGCCAGTGTACTCAATGGAATAGCAAATTTTTCAGCATCTTGCGCCACCTTCAACTGACGGTCAAACGTCATAATATCTGGTAAATCCCCTGAAGCCATCATTGTATTCAACTTTTCATCATTTCCCACAATAAATTCTACGTTGATATTCATATCTTCTTTAATTTTTCGAGTCACAACATCCTTACCCCAGCCAGCTGGAGCGTACCAATCAAAGTTAACATACCATTTAATTGTCGCTTCTTGGTCTGTATCTTTTTGCCAACTTGGTACCTCTTTATCTGGTTTAAAGCGAGCTTCTGGCAAATCTACTCCTTTTCCAGCACTCTTCTTGTCTCCACTTGAACCACATGCTGCCAATCCTAAAACTGCTACCCCACATAACAAACCCAACATTAATTTTTTTGTCGTCTTTTTCATTTTAACGTCTCCTTTTAGTTGTTATTCTTTAACCGAACCAATCATCATACCTTTAATAAAATATTTTTGTAAAAATGGATAAACAATGACTACTGGAACTGTCGTAACGACCATCGTTGCTAACTGTAAAGATTGAGAAGTTGTTTCTCGAATGACATTTGTCCCTGATGCCACTGATGGCGATAGATTTTCAGAAACTAAACGATACAGTAACATTTGTACAGGATATAACGTTCGATCATCCACATAAATATTCGCTGTCATATAATCATTCCATTGAAAAACGCCATGAAATAAAGCAATCGTTGCTAAAATCGGTAACGACAACGGTAAAATAATCCGGATAAAAATGCCTAATGGATGCGCTCCATCTATTTCAGCAGACTCTTCAAGAGACGCCGGAATATTCCGGAAAAAATTCATCATAATAATCATGTCATAAAAAGAAAATAGCACGGGGATAATATATACCCAAAAATTATTCAATAAACCTAACTGGCGATACAATAGAAAAGTTGGAATCATCCCACCACTAAAAAACATGGTCACAATCCCCATCTTCATATAAATATTCCGTCCAATTAACTGCTGTTTTGAAATACCATATGCCATAATTCCAGTAAATAAAGTATGTCCTACTACACCAATTACTGTTTTAGCAACTGAAATCCCAAAAGCACGATAAATCTGAGTATCCTCAAAAACCGTTTTATAACTCTCTAAAGAGAAATTCCTTGGCCAAAAATAAATGCCACCTCGTAATGCATCTTTCGCATCATTAAAAGAAAGGGCCACAATATTCCATAACGGCAATGCTATAATAGCCACGAAAAAAATCATAAAGGCTACGTTAATAAAATTGAAAACTTTCTCATCTGTTAGCTTTTTCATCTCCATAAACCTCCTTAGAATACTGATGTATCACTGATTTTTTTCGTAGCATAGTGACTTGCCACAACTAAAACTAGTGAAACGACTGATGTAAATAGCCCTACCGCTGTTGAATAAGAAAAGTCTCCTTGTTGAATCCCTAATTTGAATACATACGAATTAATTACTTCGCTGGCTGAGTAGTTGACGGGATTCTGTAGCACCAACGTTTGATCCAGGTTAGAATTTAATAAGCCACCTACAGCTAAAACTAAGGTTAATGCGATAATATTACGAATTGATGGAATCGTAATTTTAATAATTTGTTGAAATTTTGAAGCTCCATCCATTTTGGCGGCTTCATATAATGCCGGATTAATCCCTGTCATTGCCGCAATATAAAGAATCGTATTCCAACCAACCTCTTTCCAAACGTCCGAAATCACAGCAATTCCCCAATAATAATTAGGCTTTGTCAAAAAAGCAATCGGCTCTTTAATGATAGATGCATCCATCAATAAATTATTCACCAATCCACTGTCAGATAGCCAAGAAATAAACATGCCGCCTAAAATTACCCACGATAAAAAATGTGGCAAATATGAGACTGTTTGAACCATTTTTTTGAATTTTGCATTGAACAACTCATTCACTAATACCGCTAAAAGAATCGCTAATGGAAAACCAATGATTAATTTGAAAAAGCTAATGCCAAATGTATTTTTAACGACTAACCAAAACTTGGGATCAGAAAAGAACTCCTTAAAGTAATCCAAACCTACCCACGGCGCATTACCAATCGTATCTAATACCGAATAATCTTTAAATGCAATAATAATGCCATACATTGGCACAAAATTAAAAATAATCATAAAAATAACACTAGGAAGTACCATTGCTTGATAAAAAGATTGCTTCTTTAATTTTTTCCAAAACACGTATTTCACCCCTTTTTCATTACAAACCAAAACCATTCATTTAATGCATTATCCTTTCATAAAAACAAAAAGTAACCGCTATCACTATTTCAATATAGACATTCTTGATAGGATAGTAAATACCTTCTCACTAGATAGGAAAGTGTTCCAACTTTATGTTTTTTGTTCCAAAATAAAACAATATGTTTTATACTAAGACTACATGAAAAGGAGTGAGGCAATGTTTGAACCAGAAATCGTGAAGACATATAACGATTTAGATCGCACAGTTTATAATTATGTTATCAACAATATCCATAAGGTAACTCTAATGCGTATTCGAGATTTATCTGAATTTACTCATGTAAGCACAACCTCTATTTTGCGTTTTTGCAAGAAAAATGAGTGCAACGGTTTTTCTGAATTTAAATACAAATTAAAACAATACATTACTCAACAAGAAGAAATTCAACTTTATCACTACAATGATGTTCATGAGCATATTGATTTTTTGAAAAAAGCTCAATCGGAACATTTTAATCAAGCGATTACCGATATTTGTCAGGTGATTGCGACTACCCAAAATGTATTATTAATCGGCATCGGGACTTCAGGAATTATGGCAGAATATGGTGCTCGTTTCTTTTCTACCCTAGGTATGCTATCGCATTTTATTAATGATCCTTATATGCCTGTCTATAATTACGACCGTGAAAGTACAGTGATTTTAATTTCCAATTCTGGCGAGACGACCGAACTAATTAATATCGCTCAAGCCTTTAAAAAAAGTCCCAGCAAAGTGGTTTCAATTACTAATACTGCAAGTTCAACAATTGCCAAGATGTCAGATTATAATATTAGTACTTATATCAACGTTGATCGTCAAGGCTCCGTCAATTTGGCTTCAAATATTTCTATTATGTATATTTTAGAATCACTTGCTAAGCAAACAAGCGATATTCGCACAAGTCATCAATTAAAAGGTGAGCGCTTACGTTAGAGATAGATCTAAAACTTATTTATCTCATACAATTAATGGAAATTCGATAGGTATAATCGTCCAAATTAAACTGATCTTCTCCATCCTGAAACAACAACAAAAAGTTCTGCCAAAGTTTACATGATACTTTGGTAGAACTTTTTACTTTATAATTCGACATCCTCTATAAAAATATAGTATTGCAAAGGGTCTGTTTGTGAATTTGCTACATTCTTTAAGATTCCATTTGCAACTAGCTTATCTAATATTTTTCTAGAAGTATTTGGACTTTTATCTAAAATAACCGCCAATTCAGATGTACGCACCTTTCCCTTATTGTAAATAACCGATAGCGCCCGTTGTTCATCTAGACTTAATTGCTCCCACTCAACATTCGTCTTTGTTTCAATGCTTTCCGACTGTCGAATACGCCTAATATAAATATTGTTCTTAAGTGTTAGCTTCACTGTATTATTCTTTTCCTCAAATACCGGATCATCCAGAAAAAAAGTTTCCATTTCATTGTACATTCGATCTACACCTTCACCAAATTCTCGAACCCAACCAAATTCATTCATTGTTCGAGCAATTACAGGATTTTTAGAAAAATGAACATCCCTTATATTTTTAGGGTTTACGATGGATGGAAAATTCCCCGGACTTTGAATTTCTAATCTATCTTCAAACATCATGATCCGAATGTCATCACCACTTATATTATAAGACCTATGTATCAGAGCATTAACTATCCCTTCAATCCAAGCATCCTCAGGATATTCAGAAACTTTTTCAAATTTACCAGATTTAATGCTTAAAAAATTAAACTCTCTTAGCTGAGCTTTAACCACATCAATCGCCTTTTTAATCAAACTAGGTATCGGTCCCTCAATCGTTATGTTTTTAATAACATTCATCTTCGTACCTGTCTGTGCTAAATTTCCATCATATCTAATAAAACGAACTTTTGCGTTAGGTAGAAAGACTGTTGGATAGTTGCAAAAAAGAGCAATGGCAGCATTATTTAACAGATAGTCAGTCCCGTTTATTCTTTTAGCTAAACCTCTAGAAAAAAGCAAGTTCCAAATATCTTCTTTTTCATATTGATGAATTTCTTTAAATTTTGTTATCAATTCCTCATCTAAATCGCTTAGAAGGCAGTCATTACTAGGCTCTATTTCAAAACTAAGCCCACCTCGTTCATATTCCAGTTGCTTTCTTTGCTCAAAATCTATTTCTTTCGTTTCATCTCCAATGCGAATAAAAACTTTATCTTTAGTTGTAGCGTAAACTTTATCTTCACTTGGATGTACTTCTAGTAGGATAACTTCATCTTTTTCGCCATTCTCTTTTTCAACTACCCTTCTTGCAGAATACACAGCTAGTCTAGGTATACAATGATCGTAACCAGCCTGAATAAAATCGTTTATTTTTATTTCTCCTAACCCTTTGATTCCAGTAAATTTTTTATCCGTTATCCCAATTGCTACAACGCCCCCATTAGTATTCGCAAAGGCTACTAAAATTTCTGCTAATTTTTTTAGTTCGATTTTCCCTGATTTTCTATCAAAGCAAACATTTTCTGATTTAATTAACAAGCTTTCTACATCGACTTTATCTATATTCATATTGGCCTCCTAATAACACTAGTATTATAAACGTACTTCTATATTAATATAATTTAGATTGTTAAGCGAGGATTAATTTTTTAACTCTACCCTTTTCAACTAAAGCTTCGTACTATTTCACTCTACTTCGCAACTCCTTTCGCTACTTCGCAATTTCTTTCGCTACTTCGCAATTTCTTTCGCTACTTCGCAACTCCTTTCGCTACTTCGCAACTCCTTTCGCTACTTCGCAATTTCTTTCGCTACTTCGCAATTTCTTTCGCTACTTCGCAATTTCTTTCGCTACTTCGCAATTTCTTTCGCTACTTCGCAATTTCTTTCGCTACTTCGCAATTTCTTTCGCTACTTCGCAATTTCTTTCGCTACTTCGCAATTTCTTTCGCTACTTCGCAATTTCTTTCGCTACTTCGCAATTTCTTTCGCTACTTCGCAATTTCTTTCGCTACTTCGCAATTTCTTTCGCTACTTCGCAATTTCTTTCGCTACTTCGCAATTTCTTTCGCTACTTCCAATGCAAACTAAAAAAGCTAGAAAAATAAATTTCTAGCCTTACTTATTACTTGCTTTTCATTCAACTATTATTACGCTTCTTCAGCTGGATCTTCAAAGCCTAAAACCAATGTTGCAATAAAGGATGCTCCTAATGATAGAGCCATCATAATTAATCCGTTGATAATGTTTGACGTTCCTTTTTCACCAGATAATGCCAAAGCTGCCATGATACTGTTTTGCATAACATACACACTAACATGCATGATACCTGCATATAATCCAGCGACTCCCGCACCAATTGCAGCTGCTAGCATTGGTTTCTTCAATTTCAATGTAACTCCGTAAATTGCTGGTTCGGTAATTCCCATAATCGCTGAAACACCTGATGCTGCTGCTACTTGTTTCAAGCCTTTATTTTTACTACGAAGAGAAACGGCAAATGCTGCTCCGCCTTGAGCTAAATTTGCACAAATTTGAGCGATTAAAATTAATGACTCTTGACCTGTTGCTGCATATGTTGCTAAGAAAATTGGTGTTAACGCGTGATGCATACCCGTCATAACAATAAAAGGCATTGCTGCTGCTAATAAGGTGACCATCATGAAACCAAGTTGACCTTCAAGTAAACGAATTAGACTTGCTAGCCCTTCCCCTGCATAGCTTCCCAGTGGACCAACAACTAACAATGCAAGTGGTGCGCTAATTAGTAAAACTAATGTTGGATTTAATAGAATTTTCAACATTTTTGGCGTAATCTTATCGACACCTTTTTCAATATAAGACATCACCCAAACCATCAATAACGCTGGGATAATTGATGCTGCATAGATTACTCCTGGAACTGGCAAGCTTAAAAATGAAATTGGGTCTCCTGAAGCTACCCAACCTGTAAAGTTAGGATGTAAGAAAATTCCCACTACAATCACAGCAATCGATGTGTTTACTTTAAATTTCCGTGAAGCAAAAACTGCTAACAAAATTGGCATAAAGTAAAAAGCTGAATCTCCAATAATATCTAATATTCGATATGTATCAGAAGTTGGCGTTAGCCAATTAAATGTATTAATTAAAGATAAGATCACCTTAATCATACCAGCTGCTGTTAATGCTGGAATCATTGGCGTCATACAGCCTGTAATCGTATCCACTATTTTGCTAAATAAACCTTCTTTAGTCGCATTTGGTTTTTCATCCACTAGTTGAGTGTCATGTTCTCCATTGGCGATACCTAAGTTAATAATTTCCTTGAAGACAGCATCGACTTCATTTCCAATAATAATCTGATATTGTGCTTTCGTTGGATTCACTCCCGCAACACCTGATAAACTCTGGATAGCCTCTTTATTTGCTAGTTCCTGATCCTTTAAACGAAAACGCAAGCGGGTCGCACAATGTACAAGATCGATAATATTTTCTTGTCCCCCGACTTGTTCAACAATCTGGCTTGCTAACTCTTTATAATTTGTACTCACTTTTATTTCCTCCTTTTTGAAAGTGAACTGTCTGCATCAAGTACAGACAGTCACATCATTATTTTCAAATTAATTTTTGTAAATGTCCATTTTCACTAATTGTTAAACCTGTCCCTTTGACTAATTCATATTTAGAGCCATCATGACTTAAGGTAACCTTCACAATTTGCCCTTGAAATTCAATGCTAAATGATAGTGCATCCCATTTTTTAGGCAAACGCGGAGCAAAACTTAGATGTCCCTCACTAACTTTCATTCCAGCAAATCCATAGACTAGGCTCATCCATGTTCCACCCATATTCGCTGCGTGAATTCCATCAGCCGTATTCTCTTGCATATCTACCAAATCCATCAAAGCCGTGTCCATAAAGTAGTGATATGCCTTATCTTCCTCACCAATTTCACTAGCCATCATCCCGAAAATCGAACGTGATAATGAAGAATCGTGAGTGGTTACCTGTTCATAGTAGTCAAAATCACGCTGCTTTTGCTCTTTAGAAGTGGCTTCACCATACAATAACTGTGCCAATACCGTATCCGCTTGTTTATTGACTTGGTAACGATAAATCGTCAACGGATGATAATTTAATAATAGTGGATAATTTTCTTTTGGCGTTCCAGCAAAATCCCACACTGCCTTATCAAAGAAAGAATCATCTTGCTTTGTTAATTGACGATCCTCATCATAAGGTAGATACATGTTATCGCCAGCTTCTTGCCACGAAGCAATCTCACTATCCGTCACACCTAACTCTTTAAATAAAGCCGTCGCTTGGAAACGAGTAGCCATTTTAGCTGCCATTTGTAAATTATATTTTGCCATCAGATTTGTATAGTAATTATTATTTACAATTGCCGTATACTCATCGGGTCCAGTCACACCATTTAAACAGAATTGATCCTCTTTCCCTGAAATATAATCACCAAATTCACGCCAGAATCTAGCTGTTTCTACTAAAATTGCCAATCCTTTTTCAGCCATAAACGTTTCATCGGCAGTTGCTTCATAATAGACTTTTACGCCATAAGCAATATCCGCGTTGATATGAAACTGCGCCGTTCCTGCTGGATAATACGCACTACATTCTTCCCCATTAATCGTGCGCCATGCAAATAAAGCACCTTTTGCTACACCCATCTCTCTAGCTCTTTTTCTTGCTGACTCTAAAATACTGTGGCGATAAGAAAGCAGTTGATAAGCTGTTGCTGGATTCGTATAAACAAAGAACGGCAACATATACATTTCAGTATCCCAGAAATAATGGCCCTCATAACCATCTCCTGTTAACCCTTTAGCAGCAATATTCGTCTTACCATCTCGACCTGCCGCTTGATTTAAATGAAATAAATTCAAACGCAAACCTAGTTGCAACTCATCATCACCAGCAATCTCAACATCACTAATTGACCAGAAATCTGCCATATCAGCTAGATGTTGGTTTTTCATTTGCTTAAATCCTTGCTTAGACACTTGGTGCATTTTTTGCATAAATGTTATTTTTACGTTTTTCTCAGCCTCGGAATCTCGAACAATTTCACTATAGCCAACAATAACCTCAATCTTGATTGGCTCATTTTCCACCGCCGCAAAAGTAACTGCCGTTTCCAGTTTTTGATTGGAATGGGTCCCTTTAACAGCTAGCACCTCACCTGCTACTGGCTTAACCGTTGCTGTCGTCCATAGACGCAAACCACTTCTAATTGTTGAAATTTGCAATAATTCTAAGTCCGCTTCTTTCATCGCTTCGATTTTCGTTTGTTTTTCATGTCGTGCCGCAATCCGAGGATCATCAATTGCCGTTACTGTTTCTAGCTCTTCTTCCAGAAGATCATGGATTAGCACAATCTCTCCAGAAAAATTCAGTGGCGTCAGCTCATAGGATAGAAGTAATGCCTCTGATACTTGATAGGATACAAAACGCTCCGTCGAAATCACTACTTTTTTCCCTGTTGAACTTGTCCATTGAAATTCTCTTTTTAAAATCCCTTCAAAAAGATCCAATGTCCGCTGATGATTGTCTACTGTTCCTAAATCAAGTTGAAAACGTTCACCCTCGATTTCAAAAGTCAAAATATGTCCATTAGGTAATTTGCAGATAGTTTGATGATTTTTCGCATAGCCATATGCATTTTCACCGTATACAATTGGAGACGTTTCATAAAATCCGTTAACATATGTGCCCATAATTCCAGTATGATTTTTGGAAAAATAACCTTCTTCTAGATTGCCACGAACACCCAGATGTCCATTCGATAAAGAAAATAACGTATTATGAAAGGCTAATTTTTCCTGTTCTAAGTTAGTTTCAACTAATTGACTTGCGTTTTTTAGTCCTTTTAATCCCACAATCTATTCCTCCAACACCTTATTTTCTAGTTAAATAAATTTTCACCGTTACTTTGAATAACATCACGATACCAAGAGAAGCTCTTCTTCTTAGAACGTTTCATCGTGCCTTGACCGTAATCGTCAGCATCAACATAGATCATGCCATAACGTTTGCTGATTCTGCCTTCACTGACACTCACTAAATCAATACAGCCCCAAGGTAAATACCCAATCAAATCAATGCCATCTTGTTCTACTGCTTCAATCATATTGCGAATGTGACCATCCATATATTCAATCCGATAATCATCATTAATTTCACCAGACTCTTCTAAAACGTCTTGCGTTCCAAGTCCATTTTCCACGATAAATAAAGGCTTTTGGTAACGATCAGCTAATTGATTCATTGTAATTCGCAAACCGCGTGGGTCAACTTGCCAGACACTTCCAGATTCTGGTAAATAAGGATTTTTCACTGTATCTGAACCATTCATAGCATTTTTTTCAAGACCTTCTACCGATGCTGCTGTACAAGCACTTGAATAATAACTAAAGGAAACAAAATCAACTGTATTTTCTTGTAAAATAGCTGAGTCTTGTTCCTTCATCTCAACATGAATATTTTGTTCCTTAAAATAATAATCAATGTACGTTGGATACGCTCCACGAACTTGAATATCTGAGAAAAATAAATTGTGCTTGTCACTTTCAAGTGCCGCAAAGACATCTTCTGGATCACAAGTATACGCATATGTTTTCCCTGCCGCCATCATACAGCCAAATTGAAAATCTGGATTAATCTTCTTGCCAATCTCAATCGTTCGAGCATTGGCTAACAATTGATGATGAGCTGCTTGGTATTTTTTTTCTAAACGATTTTCATCGCTTAAAAAGGTTAATCCCGCTCCAATAAAAGGAATATGCATAATCATGTTCATTTCGTTAAATGGAATCCAGTAGCGTACATACTCCTCATATCTTGTCATTAAAATCTCCGCATAGCGCGTATACAAGTCGACTAACTGACGATTGTGCCAACCGCCATAGGCTTCTACTAAATGCATCGGCACATCAAAATGACTAATTGTTACAACTGGTTCCATCTGATGTTTTTTTAATTCCTTTAAAATATTTTCATAGAAGGCTAAACCAGCTTCATTCGGTTCTACATCATCGCCATTTGGAAAAATTCGCGACCATGAGATTGAAAAACGAAAACTATTTAATCCCATTTCAGCTAATAGCTGAATATCTTCTTTATACGTATGATAAAAATTAATTCCTGTCCGACTTGGGTAATGCTGATTTTCTTCATTTAAAATATTTGATTGATCCAAGATTACTTCTTTTAACCGTCTATCGTTCATAGGCAGAACATCAAAACTAGAAAGTCCTTTTCCATCTTCTAAATAAGCGCCTTCTGCTTGGTTTGCCGAAATGGCTCCACCCCATAAAAAATCATTTCTTAGTGTCATTTTTGATTAAACTCCTCTATCTCTTATCTTAATTTATCATTATTTTATAGGCATCCTCTGTTTACCTCTCTATCTTACTTCTTTTTAAATCGTTTTCATTTCCTCATTTTTGTCTAATTATTCTCATATTTTGTCCTAAAAAAACAAATTGTACTAAATGCATTCATTTTCTGAAAATTTTCTGAAAATAAGACTAAACTATTGTAATAACTAACGGAAAATAATACAATATGAAAAAGATAAAAACAATGGTATAAACAAGGAGGGAGCCTTCATGCAGACATTTATTTGGGATTTAGATGGAACGTTAGTCAATTCTTACAATGTTATTTTACAGTCTTTAAACGAAACTTTTTCTTTTTATTCAATTCCATACAATCAAGAACGCGTAAAAGACTTTATTTTAAAGCAATCTGTTGTTGATTTATTGAAACAAAAATCCAGCGAATTTTCGATTCCATATGAGGAATTAAAAAATTTCTTTTCAGAAAAGTCACAATCTAAAAACAATCAAGTGACTTTAATTGCTGGTGCTACCGAAGTTCTTAGCTGGACTAAAGAAAATGGGATTAACAATTTTATGTATACCCATAAAGGGGCAAACACATTCGATATCTTGAAAAACTTAGGCATTTCAGACTATTTTACCGAAATTCTTACTAGCGCTGATGGATTTAAAAGAAAACCAGATCCAGAAGCCATTCAGTATTTGATTGATAAATATCAGCTTGTCTTAGATCAAACCTATTACATTGGAGATCGAAGCCTAGATGTTGGCATAGCCCAAAATGCTGGAATTAATAGTCTTAATCTAACTCAGCCTGATTCTGATCATAATGTTAAAATTTCAACATTAACTGATATTTTTAAACAAGAGGGAATTCTTTGATTTTTATCAGTTCCTATCTAAAAAGCGTTAGACAAAACTTTAGTTTTGTCTAACGCTTTTTAGGTTTAATCTTAACGTTGATATTCACTCCGAAAGGCCAACGGTGAAATCCCCATCGTCTTCTTAAATAACCGATAAAAGGTTTTGTTGCTACCAAATCCGACACGCTCCACTAATTCCGTAATCATAATATCTTCATTCAATAACAACCACTTAGCTTTATCGATTCGATACTCGTTCAAAAAAGTAATAAACGTATTTCCTGTATTCTTCTTAAAAAACTTGGCAAAATAATACGTACTAAAACCTACATGATACGCAACATCATCTAACTTAATTAAATGAGTGTAATTTTCCTCCACATAACGAAAAATTAAATCTAACTTCTCTAAGATATCCTTTTGTGCAACTTTTTTTTCAATCTCATCAGAGAAATTTTCCTTTTGAGGAACTTCTCGAAATAACAGTATAATCAATGTATTTAATTTGCCTTTAATACTATAAGAAAAGCCTATATCTTGTTGAATGCTCTCTTCATAAATCTCCAATAATAACGTAACCATCTTCTGATGAACCTCTTCAGACCAATCTTGACTACAATTTTGAATCCGTGAAAACAATTCAGCTAATGTGTAAGGAGTATCTTGCAATAACATCGTATCGTGGAAAAATTGCAAATCAAACTGAAAGACGAGACGCTCACTACGAGGTGAAGCTAGCACATAATGAATGTCACCACTATTTACTACAATAATCTCACCTTTTTTCAATTGAGTGGGTTGGTCATTAATCCCTAAATTTACGATTCCTTCGGTGACTAAGATCAGTTCTAGCTCCTTATGCCAGTGGGGCGTTGTCAAAACCTCACCTTCATTCACCAAACACCTAAAGGGAAAATGTGTGTCTAGTTTAGGAATCTCTAAATAAATCGCCATCCCTTCAACCTCCCATCTTTTTTAATGCTGCCTAACATTAATAGTTCAAAAATCCATTGTGGTCGTTTGTAATTAGCTGAATATTTTGTCCGTTCTCTTGTAACTTTTGAGCTTTTCTTTCGCCCCAGATCGACATCGCTACTAATAAATCACGCAAGGTCTTTCCCTCATCGGTTAAGGCATATTCGACTTTTGGCGGTACCTGATTGTAAACTTTTCGATTCACAATCTCATCTTCTTCCAGCTCTCGCAACTGTTGTGTCAACATTTTAGCTGTAATATTTGGAATGCGACGACGTAGTTCTCCAGTACGAATCGGGCCATTTCCCAGATGACACAAAATAATTGGTTTCCACTTTCCACCAATCACATCTAACGTCACTTCTACTCCAATATGATAAATTTTTTCTACTTCCATCAACTCAAACCCCTTTATTCATACAATAGTTACTTTTAGGATACTATAGCACTAAAAGGTGCATACTTGTATGATAATCTATATAGGCTATACTAACACTTATCAAGAAAAAAACAACCTATTTTCTATAAAAAGGAGAATTACAATGACAAAACAACAATTTTTATCAAATTACTCATTTTCTAACGGATTGGACGTAAAAAATCGCATCGTCATGTCACCTATGACTACGATGTCTAGTTTCTACAATGGAATGGTGACAAACGACGAGATTAACTATTACGCTGCTCGTGCTGGCGGTCCTGGAATGATTATTACCGGTGTTGCCAACGTTAGTGAAAACGGAAAAGGCTTTGAAGGTGAATTATCTGTTGCTAGTGATGATATGATTCCTGGTTTAACTAAATTAGCATCTGCCATTAAAAAAGATGGAACAAAAGCCATCTTGCAAATTTTCCACGCAGGTAGAAAATCAACAAGTAAAATCTTGCGCGGCGAACAACCCGTTAGCGCGAGCGCCTTAGCCGCAACTTATCCCACTGACTCAGAAGTACCTCGTGCGTTAACACACGAGGAGATCCTAACTATTATTGCTGAATTTGGTGACGCTACTCGTCGTGCCATTCAAGCTGGGTTTGACGGCGTCGAGCTTCACGGAGCGAACACTTATTTGTTGCAACAATTTTTCTCAGAAAATTCAAATCAACGAACAGATACTTGGGGTGGTTCGCAAGAAAATCGAATGAAATTCCCATTAGCTGTCCTCGAAGCGGTCAATAAAACTGTGGCTAGCTATGCAAAAAATCCATTTGTTGTTGGTTACCGTATTTCACCAGAAGAAATCGAAACACCAGGAATTCGTTTAGAAGATTCACTATTCTTCGCAGATAAAATCAAAGAAACCATTGATTACTTACATTTATCACTTGGCAGTTATCAACGGACTTCATTAAATGATGAAGCAAATACTAAAACGATTATTTCTCAATTTGCCGAACAACTAAAAAATGTGATTCCTTTAATCCTGAATTCCCGGAATTTATAACGAGGGAAGGGCAACGCCTAACGCCTCGTATAATTCCTTCTGCTTCGTCGTAACCTCTCCCAACACGCGACCGTGCCCGGGGGCCTCAAATAATTCAATCATGTCCAGTTCGTCCAGTACACCTTGAAGGGTCCATTGGTTAAATAGCTCGGCATCCTGCATCTTCTTTTTCACGTAGGATAAGTAGATTAAGGCGATGAATTCCACAAAAAGCTTCCCATTCAGGGACAATTCGGATGAAACTTGCATTCTTCTGAAGTTGAGGCGCTCTTTTAAATTGCCGAAGGCTTTTTCAACAACATCCTTGCTGCGATAAAGAGACAACGCTTCAAACGGATCATTGACCTCATTAGAAAGCAAGGCGAAGTAACCATAATTTCTAACCGCATTGCGCATCGCCTCTTCTTTAGGCGTGATTTTCTTCCCTCGTTTAGGTGTCTCAGTAACTTCGAAGTACTTATCATAATCTTTCATACGATAATCTTTTAGTGTATTTTCCTTCAGATCTTGGTGAAGGGCTGTCAGATAGTCGTTCATGTCTACCTGATCTTTAATCGCTTTTTCAGGATTGTAGAACAGATGCAGATACGCGCGCTTTTCCAATTTTATCACATCACCTTTATACGGACGTTCCTGTTCGTATTCCCAGTTTATTGTGCGACATACACCGTAGGTGGTGAACTGTGTTTCGAAGTTTGACCAAAGTTTCAAGTTCTCACGTTCCGCTTCCAACACACCCTTGACATATTTGAGTTTGAGTTGCACTCCTATCACGAATTTCTGGTGGTGTTTATACAAGGCGTTGATATTATCCTTGCTGTAAAAACCTCGATCAAATATCACGTTGACCTTTTTGTAGCCCATTACATCAAATTCCTTCATGAGTTGCCGAACCGTTTTAACATCGGTGATATTTCCGGAGAGCTTGCGGTAATAAAAGGGCAGTCCGGATTGCGCCCCAAACAAGAGTGCCAAGTTGATTTGTGGCAAGCGGTCGTGTTCCTTGTTTCGTCCCTTCTTCACTTGCGATAAGACCTCTGAGTAACTCGATATCGACGTAGTGTCAAATGCCCAATACTCCTTTTCCATCCGGCGGTTGCCTTGTTTCTGAAAGAAGGCCATCCGGCCTTCCTCATCGATTGCTTGGAATAGGTCGCTGCTTCGTTGTGAAGGAATATCCTGGCAATACGGGTGATGATGCAGTTTTTGCCAATGGGAAAAACGACTCAAGGCGTTATTCTCTTCGAGAATCAAGTAATAGGCGATCGACAGAATTTGCTTATAATGCTCCGGGAAGATGGCCTTAAGGTCCGCGTATACGCCTGTCTGCTTGCCAATTTGATCGAGCAGATAACCTGCCCCATAGAAGATTCTTCGGACTTGTGTCATTGGAATCGGCCCTGGCTTAACTTCCGATGAAGTCGGGGCCGGTTTCTTTTTGTACGAACGTGTTGGGACGATTTCACCTGTAACCGGATCGACTTTTCCAATCAGTGTCCTCTTAGCGCGTGATTGTTGCTTTTCCTTATCCCAGTAGGGTTCATTCTGATAGGCATAAGTAATGCCCGTTTTCTTGTTTGTCTGAAAAATAACTGCCATATCAACACTCCTCGTTATACATTATATTATATAACGAGTTATAAGTCTACAAAAAAACCGCTATATATCAATCGTTATAGCGGTTTTTCGAGTGATTATCGTTACACAATTCGGGAATGCAGGTTTAATTGGAATTGGTTCAGTCGAATTGCCAGAAGATGCTGATGCAGTATTGAAGGATGGCGCTGATTTTGTTGCAATTGGTCGTGAATTAATTCGTGAACCTCAATGGGTACAAAAAGTTATGGCAAATGATAGTGCCAGTATTCGTTTACAAATTAGTCCATTTGATTTAGCTGAATTGGCTATTCCAACAGTAATGCAAACCTATCTGAAAGAATCATTCAATTCCGTTATGAACTTTACAACCGATACTGACGGAAAACAAGATTATCAAAAAAGCTTAGCACCGATGGAAGGCTTTGAGAAAAAACTTTAAAAAACAATAAAAAAACCTTACTTTTTTCAGATGATTTCTAGCAATAGAAATCATCTTTTTTCATACTAAAAAGCAAATAAAAATACACTTTTTATTGAACTATGTATAATCGTATGCTACCGTTATTTGTAACCACAACCTATAAAATTGTAACTTCTATATCAAATAACTAAGTATAATGTGATTCATGTTATCCTTGTAAAAATTGAACATCCCCAAATCCCACATTCCCACCCTTTAATTCTTCCTCAATAGTGCGTTTGTTTTATTTATAGCATATAAAATCCAAGTATCTTTCCAACCTATTTAATCTCTCCTTTGTTACTTAATAATAATATCACCAGAGATATTTAAATTATTATCTTTCTTTCAAAACATAACAAAATAAAAAACCTAACTAGGCATTTATTCTAGTTAGGTTCATCAACTTATAAGTTGATGACTACCCTCCTTTTTATTGTTACTACTAATTTTATTATGGCGAACTTAAATGATAGCCCGCAAACTCACGTAAATCAGTTAAGCAAAATCTACAAATGAAGTACACCCTATTGGTTGATTTATATTTTGTTCATACCCCCCCTTACTACACTCTAGAAAGATTTTAAAAGCAATCAAAAAAATGACAATAAAGTATACTCTATTGTCATTTTCTGGATTTTAAAAATTCGGTTCAATCAAAATATAGTATCTGAAAACACGAAAAATTATTTGTTACAAAGGCGAGTAAAAAACCGAGTTTCTTCATTTCAAGTGTCAGGTTTTTTTATTGACTAAATTTTTTATAAATTAATTTCTTTGGAAATTTAAATAGAAGTAATATTACTAGTATCAGTAAAAATACTACACTGAAGGATAGTAAAAATAATCCGTTATTATAAGTGAACGCAGCGTTAGTAATTGGTTTAAGTTCACTTCCGCCAATTATGATGTTAGAAATATCAAGATAACTTAAAAGAATAAAAGGTTTTATATCATTACTTATAAAAGTATCTAAAAGTTCATATTGTCCTAGTATCAATGGAAGTGTAATCACAGCAATATTCAAGATTAAGTTACTAGATAAAATTGATAACAACAAGCTGAGCAATCCCAGTAAAATTAGAAATATAAAAATAAAGATAACTATTTTCAATAAGAATTCACGGGTAGAAATAATGCTAACATCATTATTGTTTTGAATGGTTGCAATAGGATAGTTCCAGTTCCCAATTCCATTTTTTAACCATGATATAGAAAATACAAATAGAAATACACTACCTACATTCAATAAGACAGCTACTATATTAGCTGAGAACTTAGTAATGAAAACGTTTAAATATGAACGAGGAGAGAGACTATAGATAATGAAATTATTTTTTTTGTAATCCAGATTAAAAATATAAATCATTTGAAAACTAACCAAAATCAAAACTACTAATACAATTTGTGGGGTTGAAAATAAAGTGCTCAAGTAATTAATGCTACCTAATTCTTTAACATTATAACTTTCTTTTTTTATATCATTGTCATATAAATATTGTAAAACAGCAACGGTAGCTTTCTGCTGTATTAAAGGAGCCGAACTTAATCTTCCTGCTTTGATGTCTTCTAAATTTTTATTTTCATATTTCAATTCATTACTCAAAAACATATCGCTGTTTTTATTTTTTGTTGCTATAATCATTTTTTCAAGATAACTATTAGATTCCTTTATGTCATTCAGGGTCTCTGCTGCAGTAGCATCATCTTTGATTTTCTCAATAACACGTATGTTATTTTGATAATTATTTTCATAGTACTGTAAATAGTCAATCGTAGGAGTTCCTAAAATAAGTGGAACTAAAATTACTAAAGCTAACACAGCTGCTAATACATAAGTCGTTTTTTCCCTATAAATTTTTAAAAGTTCAAATTTCAACATTTATTCTCTCCTAACAGTAAAAACGCTATTATATTGTTCTTTTAATGTTTTATAATCTAAAGGAGCTTCAGAAATTGATCCGTTAACTAAAAAATAGATATGATCACATAGTTTACTTATTTCAAAGATATTATGGGAAGACAGTAATAGTGTTTTCCCCTTTTTCTTTAAAGCTAAGAAAATAGTCGATATATTCTCAATATTTTCTATATCTAAACCATTCAAAGGTTCATCAAATATAATAAAATCAGATCCACTTGCAATAGCAACAGCTACTAAAACCTTTTGTTTCATACCTAAGGATAAGTGCTTCACTTTTTTATCCTTATACTTTCTAATTCCTACAAAATCTAATAGTTGATTTATGTCAGTATCCTGCTTCCATAACTTTGAAATAAATTGAACGTTTTCATAGGCAGTCAAATTTTGAAATAATTGCTCCGAGCTTTCTAAAAAAAATAAATTTTGATTAAATCTTTTTCTGTCGTTAAAAGACTCAGAATCAATAGTAATATTTCCCGTATTTATAGGTAATATACCAGCTAAGGACTTAAAAAAAGTTGTTTTTCCTGTTCCATTTGGTGCAACAATACATGTAATTGTTCCTTTATCTAGTTTTAGTGAAAGATTTTTAATTAAATGTTCTTTCTTTACGTGTACCGATAGTTCTGTAACAACAAGTCTTTCTTGCAAAGGTATTCCCTCCTTTTTTTCTAATAAGTTTTCCCGTCTATTTGATTATAATAGCATTAAAATTAAATTAAAAATAGAGTTATTTTTTCGAACTGTTTATGGCATAATTAATAAATATTAGTTATATAACTAACTAAAATAAGATATGAAAAGGAGCTTAGATATGAAAAAGAAGATTATTTTTGCTATTACTTTGCTTACGTTTGTGGGACTGTTCTTTTTAAATTCTCCAGCAAATGCAGCAAAGAACTCTCAAGTTGAGATTCAGCCTAAAGCCCAGTTTGGAACAGTGGTAAAATATTTCCACCAATATCGAACAAAAGCAACTGGTAATTGGGCACCTAACCTTCATAAATATGAATATGGTGAGATTAGAGTTCCTAATGGTTTTGAAGAAGCAGGTTATACAAATTTGGGAACAACTAGTTCTTCAACAACATATACATGGGAATATAGATTTCGTCAAAATTATCGTATTTGGTAAAGAGATTAGGACATAATTCTTAGCCTACTTCATATCTCTGAACACTAGATACGGTATGAGTTTCAAAAGCTTACATCTGAGATAATTTGGCTCTATATCAACCGGGATTTGTTGATAGATCTTTTTTGTGAGGATAGAATCGATCGTTTTTTAGGCAGCTTGCGAGAAAGCCTCAAGCTGTTTTTTGCGTTGTCCAACAAGCGTTTGGAGCTAGAAAAGGCTTCTATACCCAAAGCTTGATCTTATTGATGGTGCTTTCTAAGGAACCATTGGAATAAAGGGATTGAAGTGTATTCGCAATCCGAAGTTTATGCTTTTTCAAGGTTTTTATACTTGTTTTCATTTCGGATGAAACTTGGTATGGAACGTTGAGTAGTAATGTTTCAAAAGTTATAAAATCTTTCTGTTTAAAGGCGTAAAAAAGATCTTGATAATACAGATAAGTTTCGTTCAATTCATCATCTAATGTGAAAGGCATAGTTTTTATCCTACTGCACTATTGAAAGATTTCTTGATAGTTAATCTCTTTAATATAACACGCAAGGATCACTCTAAAACCAGCTTCATAGTTCACTGTAATTGGCGATCCAACATCACAGTCCTTTTGAAACCAACGCAGTCACAAGCAAGGATGATGAATGCTAAAATCGACTCATCTAGAAGAAAAAACAAGGATTTTTCTATCTTCTTCAAGTTTAATCAAGTATAATGTGTCCTAGTAAGCGGATGAAGGGCGTGGGGAAATTGCAACGTATAGATCGTGTACAGCAAGCACTCGTTAAACAAACAAAAAAACAGCTTGAACCTGATGAACATCGCTTGGAGGGCGTTACGGCGATAGAAATCAGCCAGCTGTTGTCATTAGCTAGAAATACAGTAAGTGAAGAATTAAACAAATTAGTTTCAGAAGATAGTGCCATAAAAATAAAAAGCCGACCTGTCTTATTTTTTAGTAAAGAGGAGCTAGAAACTTATTATCACTGTTCATTTGATACGGACGTTTCATTTAAATCCTTAGACGATTTGGTTGCTTATTTAGAAAAAAAGAATCCTGTAGAAATCCAACAAGATCAAGCTCAAAATCAGAAACCATTTTCAGAAGTCATTGGATTTGAAGGAAGCTTGAAAGCAAGTATTGATAAGTTAAAAGCAGCTGTTTTGTATCCACCTAATGGCCTAAATGTATTGCTGGGTGGTGAATCCGGTGTAGGGAAAACCTCAATAGCAGAATCTTTGCATCGCTACTATGAAGAGTATTCTGGACGAGAAATACCGTTTATTTATTTTAATTGCTCAGAGTATTTCAATAATCCAGAGCTACTGACATCACATCTATTTGGCTACAAAAAAGGGAGTTTTACTGGCGCTTTAGAAGATAAGCCGGGACTAATTGAGTATGCGGATCAAGGATTTCTCTTTCTTGATGAAGTTCATAGACTTTCTAACGAAGGACAGGAAAAGCTGTTTACGTTGCTGGATAAAGGCTATTTTTCGAGAATGGGGGAAGCGGATACAAAACGTCATGCAGAGGTTCGATTTATCTTTGCAACGACGGAAGACTTTTCCGAAATATTTTTACAAACCTTTTTACGAAGAATCCCAGTCAGCCTCTTGTTGCCCTCAGTAAAAGAGCGGCCTGTTCAGGAAAAAATTGAACTAGTCGTAAAATTTTTCCAAGATGAAAGCCGAAAAATTAAGCAGGATTTGATTATTGCTCATCAAGTCATCGAACAGTTAGTCTTCAAAGATTATGTGGGCAACGTTGGTGAGATGAAGTCGGAAATCCAATTTATCTGTGCCCAAGGTTATTTGAAGCAAATTGAGAAACAGTCAAAAGAGCTGTTGATTGATTCTTCCTTGTTGATTAGTGAAGAACAGTTTGAAAAAGATGCGCGAGATCAGATTGCCTTAAATGAGTTGTTAAATGGTCAAAATCTCCATATAAAAGCAGATAATCTACGTTCTGTGACGAACTATTTTGTTCCGAGAGAAACGATCAATGATGCATTTTATGATTTTTTGCTAAAAGAATTTTCTAATTTAAAGAACAGCAATATTCCTCAAAAAGAAGTTTCGGCTATTCTTCAGAAAAAAATAGACCAGCTGTTTGATATGCGCTTGTTTGAACCGGCTCAAAAAAATCAGTCGTTGCGTACGATTGATGAACAATTTGAAAACCGAATGAACGAATTGACGCAGTATATCTCAGAGTTGACGGGGATTAGTTTACAGCCTAACTTGAAAGAGGTTTTGGGAAATCATATTTATTCTACGTTGCTTTTTATGGACATTCCTAATGATGACTTTTATTTATATTCAAGTCAATTAATGCTTGGACGCTTGGAAAATTATGATATCTCGAAAAATATTGTCGAAAAAGTCTCTGAATTATTTTCTGTCGAGTTGCCAAAAACAGAGATTACCTACTATGGTTTATTTTTAAGAAAATTGAAGCAAACAGATAGTAAGTATCATCGAAATGATGATTGCGGTGTGATCGTCGTAGCTCATGGCGGGACGACAGCAACCAGTATGGCGGAGTACTCAAATATTTTATTCTCAAGCAACTTATTAAAAGCAGTCAATATGCCGATTCACCAAACTGTCGAAGAAACCTTAGAGCGCGTTAAAAATATTATTCGGATAAATGATTACAAGAAACTCATTTTATTAGTGGATATCGGATCACTAGTTTATTTTGGCAATCTAATTAGTGAAGAATTTGGAATTGATGTTTTATTAGTGAAAAATATCAATCTACTTTCTTTACTAGAAGTTTCTCGAGAGGTCATCTATGAGTCAACGGATTTCAGCCACTTGCTACCGGTTTTGAATAAAAAAGGGCATCTTTCCACACTGTGCAAAAAAGGACATTTCTTTGATTCCAAAGTATTAATCGTTTCTTGTATGACTGGGCTTGGAACCGCTCTAAAAATCGAAAAATTAATTGTGGATGTCTTTCAAGAAGAGATTCTCCAAAATATTCGGATTTTGACTCTGGATAATAGTGAAGTGCAAGATATCAATCGCATTCATCAACATATCCGAACGGATGAAAAATTAGTCGGAATTGTCGGTACGGTTCATACGGAAGTTCCCGATATACCTTTTATCTCGCTAGAAGAATTGTTCTCTGAAAAAGGCGTAGAAAGATTGTTACTGCTGTTTGGCTATGATATGTCTGTCAAAGAAAATCGCGAATTACGGGAACAAGTAGCTAAACGCTACATTCATGGCTTATCGTTAAAAGCGATTATTAATCATATCACAGTCTTGAATCCCGAGCGGTTATCGATTGAAGTCAGTCAAATCTATGATGATATCTGCCAACAACTAGATATAGCAAGCAACGAGAAAGTGATGTTGCGTTTTCTGATTCATACTTGTTGTACAGTGGAACGTTTAGTCATAAATAAAGAGTACAATACATCAGAATATAATCTGTCATACAAAGATTTACCGAATGAAGCATCTGTCATAAAAATGGCATTTAGAAGCTTAGAAGTGTCATACAACGTTCAGTTTTCACCATTAGAAATAAAATACGTTTATGAATTGCTATTTGGGTAATTAAAATAAAAAACGGTTGAAACGATTGTGTTCAACTCTAAAAGCCACCTTTTTTACAGTGTTTAAGAGCTTAAAACAAAACTAAAATAGTTTTGTTTTAAGCTCTTTTTTTGTCTGATGAAAACTCATTTTTCACTGTGACAGTTTATTTGGCACGGTATTTGCTTATTAAAAGAATGAGTCGCAAGATTTAGCACACAGAAACAAGGAGATGACTAAATGGAAAAAGAACCAATTATACTACTTACACACGGAGGCTGGGGTGAAAGTTTACTTCAAAGTGTCAAAATGATCGTTGGTCAAACGGACAATATCCATGAGGTAGTACTAAAACCAGAAGATAATTTACAAGACTTCTTAGAACGTGTAAAAAATCAGATTGATGCTGTTAACTGGCGTGAAAAATTATTAATTTTGACTGATATCAAAGGTGGCACGACTAGTAATGTGGCACTAAGATTATCACGAGACTACAATATTTTAGCTTTATCTGGTCTAAATACTGCCATGCTATTGGATGCAGTAATGAAACAAGCAACGCCATACACCGAAACAGATGGTGAAGAAATTCTACAAGCATCATTAGAAAATTGCCAAATTTTAAAATTACCAACAACAAATTAAATTAGAATAGAGGAGAAAAAATAATGGCTAATATCGTATTAACAAGAGTGGACAGTCGCTTAATTCATGGACAAGTAGTTACAAAATGGTTACAACAATCTGCAGCAAATGAAATTTTCGTAGTAAGTGATGAACTTGAAAATGATGAGTTCTTGCAAAGTATCTATGTTATGGCTGCACCTCCAGGAGTAGAAGTAAAAATTTATGGCGTTGAATCAGCTAAAAAATATTGGGCCGAAGAAGCAGCTAATAGCAATGCCAAAGTTCTTTTCTTAGTTCCGGATCTAACTGCTTTAAAAGCAATGGTTGAAGCAGACGTAATCAAAAATGATATTCAAATCGGCGGCTTAGGCGGCGGAGCTGAACGTAAAAATGTTTTGAAAAATATTAACTTATCTGAAAATGATGTAGAGATTTTAAATGGATTTTTAGCGAAAAAATTGAATGTCTTTTTCCAAGCAATTCCAGAAGATAATCCAATCGAAATCAGCAAATTAATCGAAAAATATAATTCTTTATAAGAAGGAAAAGGAAGTGAAATAGATGGGTGTTTTAGGCGTTTCAATCACAATGGGGCTCTACTATTGGTTTGCTCGATTACGTTTTGGGTATACCTTTTCAGGAATGCTGTCACAACCACTTTGTGCAGCCATGGTTGCAGGGTTAGCGACAGGAAAAATAGCTGAAGCAATGATTATTGGTGCAGGAATTCAATTGGTCTACCTAGGTGTAACTTCTACTCCTGGTGGGAATGTTCCCAGTGATCCAGCTTTAGCAGCAGCGATTGCAATTCCAATCGCACTTGGTGTCGGAATGAATGCAGACGCAGCAATCGCTTTAGCTGTTCCGTTTGGTGTTTTAGGTGTTTTCATGGATCAAATCAGAAGAACCGTTAATGCAACATTCGTTCATATGGCAGATAAATATGCAGATAACTTAAACTACAAAGGAATTTATCGTGCAGCCTTTCTTTATCCAGCATTAGTTGGTTTCTTGCTGCGTTTCCCGTTAGTTTTTGCAGGGAATTACTTCGGTCAATCCGTTGTCACAACATTATTGGATATTATTCCGGCGAAATTAATGCATGGATTTGAAGTAATGGGTGGTCTTTTACCAGCTTTAGGTTTTGCTTTAACCATTATGGTTATTGGGAAGAAAAATTTGATTCCTTACTTCTTAATTGGGTTTGTAGCCGTAATGTATTTTGACGCAGCAGTGATGGCTGTAGCAGTAATCGGTACTTGTATCGCTTTCTTAGTGAGAAACAACGCAACGAAAGAGGGGGCAGCTTAATGGAAAATACAACAGAGTTAGCTAAAAAGAAATTAACCAAAAAAGAAATTAGTAAAACCTTTTGGATCTACCAATTAGGGTGTGAGCTATCAAACTCTTACGAACGTTTACAAAGTTTAATATTCTGTGCATCCATGATTCCAGCAATAAAAAAACTATATGCTGACAGTGAAGACGAGCAAAGAGAAGCTTTAAAAAGACATTTGGCTTTCTTCAACACCGAAGGAACCATCGGCGCTTCAATTCAAGGGATTTCTTTAGCAATGGAAGAAGAACGTGCAAATGGTGCAGATATTGGCGATTCAGCAATCACATCAATCAAAACTGGGTTAATGGGTCCATTGGCTGGTATTGGTGATTCAATCGTTTGGGCGGCAATTATGCCATTAATTATTTCAATTTTTATTCCCATCGCTAAAAATGGGAGTATCATGGGCGGAGTTGGTCCACTAGTCATCTATACAGTTTTGACAATGTATATGAGCTGGGTTTTAATTAATAAATCTTATACACTCGGTCGAAATTCTATCATGTCGCTTTTAAAAGATGGAAAAATCAAACAAGTCATCTACGGCGCGAATGTCTTAGGAATGATGATGATGGGAGCTTTATCTGCTAGTTATGTGAATATCTCAAGTCCGATGAAATTCCATGTAAGTGGCGGCGCAACAATCGTGATCCAAGATATTTTGGATCAAATTATGCGTGGCGTCTTACCATTAACAGCGGTATTCTTAATTTATTTCTACATGGTTAAAAAAGGACCACGTTACGGTATCATTATTGGTACAATCGTTGCCGTAAGTATTATTGGTTCATTCTTAGGCCTTTTATAAAAAACACAAAATCATGCGTAATTTTCGCATGATTTTATTCTGACTTAAATGAGAGGAGAAATTATGACAATTAGTTATGAAAAATTCAATTTAAAAGAAGTCATCAATGCATCAGGGAGGATGACTATTTTAGGGGTCTCAAAAGTATCAGAAACGGTTTTAGCCGCTCAACGATTTGGTGGTGAACACTTTTTTGAAATGAGTGAATTAAGTATCCAAACAGGAAAGCATTTAGCGAGTTTATTAAAAGTAGAAGACGCACAAGTTGTATCTTCTGCTTCTGCTGGGATTGCCCAAAGCGTGGCGGCGCTGATTGGAGCTGGATCGGTCTATCATGCCTATCATCCGTATACCGAAAAGTGTACAAAACGGGAAATCATCTTGCCAAAAGGACATAATGTTGATTATGGTACACCTGTCGAAGTCATGATTGCCCAAGGTGGCGGTCAATTAGTAGAAGCTGGTTATGCCAACATGTGTTCACCCGACCATGTCGACATGATGGTGACCGAAAAAACAGCTGCAATTCTTTATATCAAGAGTCACCATACCGTTCAAAAAAGTATGTTAAGCGTTCAAGAAGCGGCAGCCGTTGCTAAAAAAAATAATATTCCTTTGATTGTTGATGCCGCGGCGGAAGAAGATTTATTTGGATATATCGAAGCTGGCGCAGATCTCGTAATTTATAGTGGTGCGAAAGCTATTGAGGGTCCAAGTGCTGGTTTAGTCGTCGGAAAAAAAGAATATATCGAATGGATTCGTCTCCAAGGAAAAGGAATTGGTCGTGCCATGAAAATTGGGAAAGATAATATTCTAGGCTTTACACAAGCGGTTGAAGACTATCTTAAAAACGGCAGTGAATCCGGCGATTCTATGCAAGAACGCCTAACTCCTTTTATTACTGATTTAAATGCAGTGCCGAATCTTGAAGCAAAAATCGTGCAAGATGGTGCAGGTCGTGATATTTATCGTGGGAGCTTAAAAGTCAGTGGCTCTAAAAATGCCAAAACTGTCATTCAAGAGCTCAAAGCTGAGAATCCAGCGATTTACACTCGGGAATATCAAGCAAATAACGGAATCATTGAATTTGATATTCGTTCAGTCAATCAAGCTGAGATGGCGAAAATTATCAAGCGTTTAAAAGAGATTATGGCGTAATACACTAATAAAAAAATGCGAAATGAGGAATTCAAATGTCATTAACACCAAATTATATAGAAGATCGTTTATGTTTAAATGTTTTAGCTAATTCAGTAGAAAATGCGAAAGCTTGTTACGAAGCAGCGGAAGGACATGCTGTCTTAGGTGTTCTTTCTAAAAATTACCCAACGGATGAAGCCGCAATTGAAGATATGAAGAAGTATGCGGCAGCAACAGAAAATGCTCTTTCAGTTGGATTAGGAGCTGGCGATCCAAACCAAAGTCAAATGGTCTCACGGATTTCAAAAGAATTACAGCCACAACATGTGAACCAGGTCTTTACAGGAGTAGGGACATCACGGGCTTTGCTCGGTCAAAATGACACGATCGTGAATGGCTTAGTTTCTCCGACAGGTAAAGTAGGAATTGTCAATGTGGCGACTGGACCGTTAAGTTCACAAGCTCCGTCAGGCGAAGTAACCATTGAAACAGCGATCCGATTGTTACAAGATATGGGTGGTAGTTCAATTAAGTTTTTCCCAATGAAAGGCTTAGCGCATATTGAAGAATACAAAGCCGTAGCAACTGCTTGTGCCAAATATGATTTTTACTTGGAGCCAACAGGTGGCATTGATTTAGAAAACTTTGAAGAAATCGTTCAAATCGCAGTAGACGCAGGCGTGAAAAAAATTATTCCTCATGTATACAGCTCAATCATTGATTCAACAACTGGCGATACACGCCCAGAAGACGTGAAAACGTTGCTTGGCATGATGAAAAATACACTGAAATAAAAAATAAAAATCCGAATAAGATTGCCTAACGAAAAAGACAATTTTATTCGGATTTTTCTGTATCTAAAATTCTTATTAATCTAATTTTTTTAAAGTTAACAGCTATATCTTCACTAGTTTAATCTGAGAAAATACCCAATCAAATTCCGCCTTTTTCAAATGTCCTGGCTGAGAATCAAGTGTATTCAATACACCAAAGGTCATTCCTAATTTGATGATTTCCTCATCAGCTAACCCTTTGCTAATCCCCTTCGCTAATCCAGCAATTACAGAATCGCCTGAGCCAATTGCGCTAACTACATCAATCTTAGGAACAGTTACTTTAAAAAAGTTATTCCCTCTTTTAATAACTGCACCAGCACTGCCTAAAGAAACGACTAGCCATTCAATTCCATTAAATAACGGATCATCCAAGGCCTTCTTCAACTCGGACAAATTTTGACTATTAATCTTACGCCCAAGTAATTCAGAAAGTTCATGCTCATTAGGTTTTATTAATGTCGGAGGACTATTAGATTGTAAAACGTCTAGTAAAGCTCCACCTGAACTGTCAAAAAATACAGGCTTTCCAGCTTCTTTTGCTAATCGAATCAGTCGAATATAACTTTCACCATCTAATCCTTGTGGCAAACTTCCAGAAATCACTACCAAACTTGTGCCTTCCAAAAGCCGTTGATATAACTGAACAAATGCTTCAATATCCGCAACTAAATTAGGTCCAGCTTCCAAAATCTCCGTCTGTTCTCCATCTGCAACAATGGTGATATTATTTCGAGATTCTGCCTGACTTTGATAAAAAGCATGCTTAATTCCTAATTCATCCAATTGTTGGCAAATAAAGTCACCGCATGTTCCACCGATAATTCCAGTAGCTGTTACAGATGTATCCATTTGTTGCAAAACTCGTGTTACATTTAAACCTTTTCCACCAGCTGTCTTTATACTTTTAGGAACTCGATTGGATTGACCTAGCTGTAATCCAATTAATTCATACGTAATATCTACCGAAGGATTCAGTGTTACTGTTAAAATCATTTTCTCACCTCAAACTATTCTGTCATTAATGGTTCCAATTGTTGGTATAATCGTTTATATTGGGCAAATCCTTGATCATATTCTTTTTTGACTTCTGGATTTGGGTGATACACTTTTTTGACTTTGATTGTCTGATCACGAGCATCTTGATAATCCTTGTAGACTCCAACTCCAATTCCCGCAAGTATTGCTGCACCAAGGGTAGTCGCTGTGTCAGATGAAGGAACTTTAATCACTTTTCCTGTTACATCGGCCTTCATTTGTGTCCAGAATTCACTATTCGCTGACCCCCCCATCGCACGCATCTCCCCAATTATCGCTCCAGCACTTTCCGCAACTTCGAGATTATCCTTTAAAGAATAGGCTACACCTTCTTGGCTAGCGCGAATTAAGTGAGATCTAGTTTTAGTAAAATCAAAGCCATAGTAGACTCCTTTGGCATGTGGGTTCCAAATTGGCGAACGTTCTCCTGCCATGTACGGTAAGAAAACTACTCCATCTGAACCCGCTGGGACACTTTTAGCCATTCGATCCATCTCATAATAGGCATCTGTTTCATGGAATTGAGCATTCTGCTTTTCTTCTAAACAATAGTTATTTTTCACCCAATCTAACACACCACCGCCACCAACTGTGCCTCCTTGCAATAACCAGTGATTCGGCACAACATGGTACCCTAGAATCAATCGCTTATCTGCTATACATTCATTCAGACAGATGCTCATTCCTTCAGCCTGTCCGCCTTGTTCTTGAGTTTCCCCATGTGCAATTACGCCAACCCCCAATGTGCCACACGCCGCATCTACTCCGCCAGCAACAACTGGAATCCCTATTTCTAAACCCGTTAACTGGCTAATCTCAGCTGTGATACTACCTACAACTTGATCTGATTTAACAATTGGTGGCAAGATTTCTAGCGGAACGCCCAATAACTCACAGATTTCTTGATTCCATTCACCTTTTTTCATATCAAAGCATTGCAATCCATAACCTTGAGACAAATCTTGCGTTTTAGCCCCAGTTAATTTATAGACGATATAACTATTAGCTTGCAGAACTTGATCGATTTTTTTGAATATTTCTGGATGATGTCGTTTTAACCAAAGAAGTTTTGGCAATGAATAGGTTGGTTCAAATGGGTTCCCCGATACTTCAAAAATTCTATCGCCGTACGCTGCCTTGACTTCATCACAAATATCCTTAGCACGTGTATCCATCCAAATTGGATTATTATATAAAACCTTGCCATCACTATCAATCGGAATCATTGACCAGCCTTGGCCGTCTACGCCAATCCCTACGATCGTAAACTCTTGCATTTCAGGCATTTTTAATAATTTTTGAATTGCTGAAACAACACTATCCCACCATTCTTCTGGCTTTTGCTCTGCCCACCCTTTTTCTGGATAATAAACAGCATATTTCTCACTAGCTGTCGCAATCACCGTACCATCGATGGAAAAAGTAGCTAATTTGCAGCTAGATGTTCCAATATCAATTCCTAATAAAGCTTCCTTCATTAACTTTCACCCCCGACTTCGTATAATACCTTCACTTCCTTTGAATCTCGTTTGCGACTATCATAAAATGGTCGCGCTTCATCTTCCAACTGATAAATACTTGTAATAAACGGCGCTAAATTAATCATTTCCCGTTGTAAATAGTCTAACGTTCCTGTCCATTCATAGCCGGGAAATGGCGCTGAATAAGACATCATTGAACCAGTAATTAATAATTCTTTTCTAAAAATCTGTTCAAAAACTTTAGCTGGGAAAACGACATCTTTCTCACTTGTTCCAACATAAACAACCTGTCCTTTTTTCTTAGTAAACTCTATTGCTTGAACTTGCGTAACTGGATTGCCAGCTGTTTCAAAGGTCGCATCAGCAAAACCATGCTTGGCAAACCATTCAGCTAAATTAACTTTTGTGGGATTCAAAACCTTATCCACTCCAATCGTTTTGGCAAATTCTAATCGATAATCATTTAAATCAACGATTATAATCTCTCCAACCCCTCGAGCTCTCAGCGCTGCTACCGTTAATAGCCCAATAGGACCAGCGCCTAAAACTAAGATGCGCCCATCCGCTTTAATCCGAAATCGCTCAATTGCATGTAATCCCACTGTAAATGGTTCAATTAAGGCTGCCTCTTTTAAGGAAACCGTATCTGGAATTTTGATGATATTTTCTTGTGGAACGACTACATATTCAGCGAATGCTCCTGCTTGATGGGAACCAATAAAGCCATAATCCTCGCACATTTGGGGATTGCCTGACATGCACTGAGAACATTTGCCACAAACAGTTAATGGCGCTACTACAACACGGTCGCCAACTACTGACCTTGTCACCTGACTACCAATTTCTGTTACAATTCCTGAAAATTCATGTCCTAGGATTTGTGGAAAAGCATGAACCGCTCCTTCAAAAAAACGTGGCATATCTGATCCACACACGCCACAATAAGCAACTTTCACTAAAACTTGAGTGCCTTCTTCAATCATAGGCACCTCAACATCTTGCAAAGTCATATCTTCTTTGCCATTTAAAACTAACGCTTTCATTTTATCCCACCTTCCCTATCCGAATCCAATCAACTCAGAAATCTTTACAATCACCCACATCAGTAGATTTCCACCTTCATCCCACGCACTGACTAGGGTTCCAGCAGCGATATTGTCTCCAAGAATATTGGTTAATTCTGCCGCTCCTGTCGTTAATCCAGCTAATGACGTTGCTACTAAAGTTGTTGGAATAATCCAAATTGTAGTTAGAATGACATTATACACAATATTTCCCTTCGTATAAGGGGCCATTCCACCAATCCAATAAGGCAAAGCTGCAAGACTCGCTACCGGTAGAAAATTATTTCCCGGCAATAAAGCTGATACAAAAATAGCAATTGGATACATAATAATCACGGTTGACATAACCGATGGGTCTGACAATAATAACACTGGATCCACTGCAATATTTAATTTACGCCCTTTAAATCGGTCTCTCATAAAGCTAGCCAAATTATCCGTAATCGGTAAAATTCCATCAGCTACAAATTGTAACATTGCTGGTAGAATGACTAAAATAGCTGCTAATTTAATCGATAATTGAATAATTTCTGCTATACTAATACGGCTAACAAGCCCAATAATAACGCCTAATAATGCCCCGATAACACTATTTTCTCCTAAAAGACCAAACTTTTCCTTAATATCACTTGATGATGCTTTGACTTTATTTAATCCCGGAATAATGTTGATAATCTTCATTGCAAAAAAAGCAAACGTTGCTGGGAATGTTGCTGATGGTGCAGGAACGGTTACTCCCTCCAGATGATTAAATTCCTGAAATTTCTTTGCATGAAAATCGGCTAAAAACATTGATAGAACTAACGTTCCAATTCCAACAATAATTCCTAAAGTAATACTTCCAGTAAATGCCCAGAACATGACGCCAAGAGCTTGACCATGCCAAATATTCCACATATCTACCCATAAAGTTGATGTTAAGCGCAGAGAAACTAAAATAATATTAATGACCACAATTCCTAGAATGACCCACGGTACACCTGGCCAACTCCAAGCAGCGGTAACACTACCATACCCAATATCAACGATTGAAAAATCAGCATTTAATTGTTCCGAAAGCTTTTGAGTAATAGGTTGCATCGCTTGCACCGAAAAATCAGTGATCATATTTAAACCAGTTAACCCAATTCCAATCAAGAGAGCACTTTTGATACTGACTTTAAAGCCAGCTTTACAGCATAATCCAATAATTAACATCACAATTGGAACAAAATAAGTTCCACCTAAGCCGATAAACCATTCAATTGCAGATTTTAAAATTTCCAACAAATACACCTCCATTTATCTTTAGAAAGCGATTACATTAAATCTGTTTAAATCGTGAAGAATAAGAAGATGCTCATTCCTATTCTTCACTTCAATCAGAACAAACTAATTCGTTTCATGAACAATAGTTAAGAATGTATCTAGTGCTTTGGCAGGATCTTCTGCTTGATAAATATTCCGCCCAAAAACAATTCCTGCTGTGCCTGCTGAAATCGAAGCCGCTGCCATTTTTTCAGCATCTGCATCTGCGATTTTCGAACCGCCAGCAATCAATAGCGGAGCCGGACTAATATCCTGTAACTCTTTTAGACGTTCAGGTGTATCTGGATATTTCACTTTAATAAAATCAGCCCCTAATTCAGCTGCCATTCTAGTATGAACTTTCATTAATTCTAACTTCATCGTTCCATCAGGATTGGTTTCTTTATTTTTAACCACCCGAGGTTCAATAATATGAATCAGTCCATATTTTTGACAAAGCTCATTCACTTCATAGTTACGACGCATCTCTTTCGCTTCCATCTCTGGATCATCAAATCCAATAAATAAATAGGTCATCACACCCGTTGCTCCACTTGCTAAGACACGTTCAATCGACGTAACGGGTTCAATGCTTCCCTCATTGTAACCAAGATGCTGACTAGGACGGCTGACACTTTGCCAATCATATAAAGCAATCATTTCTGGTGCATCTTTCCCTTCAAATAACGGCTGGCAATAAGGTAAAAAGCCCATCGGCATTAGGATTGCATCAGATTTTCGTAATGTTTCTGTTTGCTTTTTGATCTCTTCATTGGTCTCCATCCCTTTAATCGGTCCCAGTAAAATCCCATGTGCATACGCTACCATAACTGTTCGTTGTGACTTTGGATTTAAAAACCGACTAATACGTAACTCTTTCCCAACTTGATTTGTTACTTTTACCATCTTTTTTTCCTCGCCTTCTCTATATTAATTGATGTTTATAAATCTAATAGCCCTGGGTTAAAAACTTTTTCTGGATCAAGAGCTGTTTTAATTTCCTTAAGAATGTCGTATGAATCACCGATCTCTTGCTTAAACCACGGCAAACGTTGACGTCCAATTCCATGATGATGCGCTGTTGAACCACCTTCTGCAAGAACATTCTCCATAATGATTGACCAGATTTCATTGAATTGATTCAAGGTATCTTCTCGATCTTTTCCTTCTGCAAAAACAATGAAATAAATATTCCCACCACTTGGATAAAAATGCGAACAATGAGCCCAGAGTTTAGCGACTTTGCCTTCTAATTTTCCAGAGACAACTTCAAATATTTTAGCTAGTTCACGCCAATTTGCGCTAATCTCAATAGCATCTGCAATAATCGTATCTTCTGAATTGCCTTCTTTTAACCAATCTGCGTTATAGCGATGCTCTTCCCAACGAGTTCCGATTTCAGAACCAATATCCACACCATCACGTTTTTCAGCTGTCAATAAAACTTGCTTTAATAATTCTGGTACAACCGTTTCTGCTCCTACAATCCCGACAATCATTAAAACCTTATCTGACTGGCGCTTGATTTTATTATATAGATTTTGAGCCTCATCTGCGTTGTAAATCCGAATAACTGCTGGAACAATATCTCTTAAATAAAAATCACGAGCAACTTGAATCGCCTCTTGTAATGAATTAAATTCAATCCCACGAAATTCAGTTCTTTCAGGTATTTTTCTGACTTTTAACGTTACTTTTGTAATCAATCCTAGCGTCCCTTCTGAACCAATAAATAAATTCGGAATATGTGGGCCTGTTGCAGAGCGAGGAATATTATGATTTGTATACAGTTCGCCATTTGGTAAAATAACTTCCAAACACTGCACCATATCTTCAATATTTCCATATTTGCTACTAAATGTTCCTGCCGATTTTGTTGCCACCAGACCACCAACCGTTGCCAAATCAATTGATTGAGGATAATGACCAGTTGTATAACCACGTTCATTCAGATAATCTTCCAGCTCACGACCGAATAACCCAGCATTCACTGTAATCAATAAATTCTTTTCATCAAAATCAACAATGCCTGTAATTTTTTGCATATCAATCGTTAAAGATGGTTTTTCTGGAACGATTCCACCCAAGACTCCTGAAGCTCCACCAAACGGAACTACTGCTAAATGATGGTCAAATGCATACTTAATTGCTTCTTGTGCTTCTAGAACTGTCTCTGGAACGGCAACGATTTCTGGCAAATGAGCTTGAATTTTTCCCTCAGGCCATTTTGCAATTGCTGGCCACCAGTCGATGATGTACTTTCTTTTCTCTTGAGAATCCGTAATCCACTGAATCATAAAATCTTCCTCCTAATTAATTAATCTGTTCTACAATATACAGTATACTGTATATTGGTATAAAGTCAATGCCTTTTAATAAATTGGATTGACTTTCTCAGAAATGACTGCTGTTTGAATCTTATGAACATTCGTCAGATCAATATGTTCTAGGACTGCTCTTGTAATCTCATTTTCATGATTAATAGTTAAAACTGCTTCTGAAATTTCTTCAGTGATAGACTGATCTAAATCAATATCTGTTAAGTAAATCGACTCACTAATCACTAAGTTTGTTTGCTTTGTTTTATGCCAAATAGCGCAATCAATCTCTCCTTTAGTTACCTTCAACGGAACATTTTCATATTCCACATCTACACTAACATATTCTTGATTCGGGAAAATTGCTTTCGTTAAAATCATGTGATCGTACGACCGATAATCAATGCCGATTCTCAACTTTTCATTTTTATCTAAAATTGGACGATTTGAAACAATAACTAATGAATCTTTCTCGTAAAAAGAATGAGCTCCGAATTTTAAAGACATCTCTAATTGCTCTGCCGTTTTTTGTCGATCAATTGCTGAACCCACTGATGAAACAACAAAATCTTCCTCTGAAACCTCAGATAAAATCTTATCAAAACGTACACTTGAGCCATAACCATAGACTAAAATTAAAGGAATCCCCTGTTTGTGAAACTCTTCTCTTAATCCCATAGCAAGTCCTTGCATTTCTAAACTAATCGGGCTAGGCATCAATCCGACGATATTATTTTTCTGCAAATATTGCCACAGCTGTCCCATATTTTTATCTTCTAACACCGTTCCATAACGCGGTTGCGCTTTGATTTGAACTACACCTAAGCTTTCAAACTCTTTGATCGCACTTTGAATGGTTCCTGTACCTACGCCTAATTCCTTTTGTAAATCACTAATCGTCGCAATTCGCTCACCAATTTTTGTTACAAAGAATTTTTTAGCCAATATTTTTTGAACTTCATTTTTTTTACTTAATTGCATGTTTCTCACCACTTTCCTTTGTCTAAACACTGTAAATCATACTCTATTTTAGTTTGCCTGCTAGCACTTATTTTAGCGCTATTTTCCGATTTTTCACTTCACAATGTCTATTCTATCACGTTGTTGTGAGAGATGATACTTTGGGCGGTAAAAGACCTTAAAGAGCGACTAACTTTATAGCAAACAGAGCTTTAACTAAAAAAGCCATTTACCTATTATATTGGCTCTATAATTTAAAGACGAATTAGCGACGCCTACCTAAAAAGAAAATGGATCATTAATCATTCAAAATATAAGAGTTGGCAGAGTTTTCGACCCCCTAAATATCCTTATCAAACAGAAACAATAATTATTGACCGTCTCCTTGGCTATTTAGAACCATTAAAATTAGCTTATAGCTGCTTCCATGATATGATGGATTCTTTTAGAAATAAAGATCCTAACTTATTTATCAACATTTTAAAAGAATTATCTGAAACTTTAGATTCTGAGTTTCGTAAGAAATTCCAAAATCTCCTACCGTATGAAGAAGACCTTCGAAACTCGATGATCTACTCTTACTCCAATGGTAAGATTAAAACTAAAAATACTCATATTAAAATACTAAAACGCGTATTCTATGGATTCAACTCATTTGAGAACATGAAATTAAGAATATTTATGATTAATCATCTTATTGAAATAAGAGAATAAAAAAACTATGAATGAGATGACTTCGTTTCATTCATAGTTTCTCTTCAATTTAATTCATCAGTCCTTATTGACAAAGAGCCAAGAAACCCATCTGCTATGCAAATGAGTTTTTCTTCTTTATTGAAAATTATATTTGGTATAAATTCCTTTTTTATCTGTTATTAAAAGGATTCCCTTGGGCGGATTAGCCTTAGAAATATCTTTCATTGTAATCGTCATTGATTTTATATTTTCACCGGGTTTCAGTTTACTATCCACTTCCATATTATCATCAAACATCTCTGCCTGAGTAATATCTCCCTTATCATTCATAAAGAAAAATTTGTCTATTGGAAATTCCGCCGCTTTATTCGAAGTGATCGTAACCTTAATTTTATCATTTAAATAACCTTCACTATCCTCAGTTATTTTATGCTTCATTTGGTCAATTTTAAACGTTGAGTTAATTTCATTATTTTTTTCTTTTGAAATCAAAACTTCATTTATTTTAGTGTTCTCATACTTTTTATTTATATTTACATAACTATTTCCTAAAAATACAATCAAAAAAATACATAACAAAGTGATGATTACTAGTATTGGCCATCGATATTTTTTTAAATACACTTTCTCACCTCTTATTTTTTACTAGTTAAACAATTCTACCCTCTGATATGTTGATAATTCGGTCACTAATTTCTTCTAAGAATAGTCGATCGTGACTAGATACTAGTACAGTCTTCCCCTCGTTTTTTTGAGTTAAAATTAATTTTTTTAAAAAGACTTTCCCTTTATCATCTAATGCATTGGTCGGTTCGTCTAAAATGATAATTGGTGAATCCGAAATTAAGGCGCAGGCTAAAGATAATCTTTTTTTCATTCCAAGTGAAAATTCTTTTACTTTTTTCTCATCTTGCTTCAATCCAACATATTCCAATAATTCTTTAATTTTCTCAGCCGTCTTTGGCTTGTCATTTAATAGACTGATTAATTCTAAATTTTTACGCGCTGAAAATTCTTCCAATATGCCTTCATTATCCATTGAAAAAGCTACATCACTTGCAAACAATTCATCTTTTCTTATCTGCTTTCCATTAACAATTACATTTCCTTCATCTGGATTTAAAAAACCAATAATTGTTTTAAATATCATTGATTTTCCAGATCCATTCGGACCACTAAAACCACAGATTACTCCATCATCAATAGTAAAGCTGACTTCATCTAAAATCAGTTTGCGCTTAAGTTTCTTGGATACATTATTAAACTTGATAATTTCCATAATTAAGTCCTTCTTTCAACAAAATCAATTTTTTTAATTTTAATCATTGTTAGTAAATTAATTACTATAAAAATCAGTAGTAATATTAAATAGTTTTTAAATAGATAGTTACTATCAAATCTAGATAACATAGTTCCATCGATAATTGCGGAATAAGGAATATAGACATCTACAATAAGAAGTCCAAAAAATAACATTATAGTCATAATATTATTTAGGAAAATCGATGAAATTAATTGAAAGGTAATTAAAAAAACAAAACTAAATATACAAATATAAATGAAAAAAAACATATTTTGAAATAACATTCGATTAATTAATAACATAACTGTAAAAAAAACAATTTCGATTAATAGACTTAGAACTATCGTTGAAAAAAAATACGTAGCCAGTGAAACTCGGCTTACAATTGGATAATCTTTTCTTAATAGCTTTTCTTGGGAATCACCAACTATCAAAATAGGCGTCATTAAAAAAAACAACCACATAATCGGCAATGTTTTTCTTTCTACATCAGGCTGAACCCCATAGAGAATACTACTAATCCCATCTAATTCATTATTTTTAGAAATAACAATTAAAAATATTGATACTAAAAAAAGGATTCCAGCTCTAATTTTTATATAATTAAACAATAAAAAACCATTTCTAATCAGCAGATTAGTCATTATTTGGCTTTTTTGATATAATTTTTTTCGAATATCATCCATCGTTGAGCAACCTCCAAGATAGTGAATAGTAATAGTAAAAACAAACTATTTTTCAAGAAAACCTGCTTACTGGCATTCGCTGCATCTTTCATAAAACCATGTGCAAAAAATAATTGAATTCCTAATTTCTGTAGAAATAAGTCGCCATAACATAATAAATAGACCATTAAAACTGTCGTAATTTTATTATTCGTAAAAATATAAATGACATTCATCAGCTTTAAAAAAATAAAAATAGCAGAAAAATAAATGACTAGCGCTAAAATCTGCCAGATACTAACCTCGGGAATCAGTCTACTACCCATGAAAATTTTCATCACAAAAGAGGTTCCTACAAAAACGAGAAAATAGACTATAAAGTAAAAATAAATTTGTATATTTATAAACTTATTCGGTTGTTTTATATAAAATATTTGTGAAAATAGAATTGAAATTATTGGAAAAATAAAAATTATCGGAAGAAATGGAATCATGATCTTCTCAACATTATTATGACTTTGCAGGCTCCCTCCTGCTACCTCTAAAAAGGTAAGTTTTGGATCACTCCCTATAAATAACGAGAACTGAACAATAAAGAAAACACATAATAACAGTACATATAATCCATCAAATAAATAACTATTTCTCGATTTCATTTTAAAATAATAGCTAAATAACTCCATTTTTCTTTACCCCTTTAATGAAATAATAAAAAGATAAGCATAAAATAATAAAATAGATTGCCATAACTATACTCAAATGAGGCAGTTGTTGCACTGGGCTTAATTCTATGAGTATAAATACTGGTGAATAAACTATTGTTGGAAGAACATAAGACAATATTGTCATGACTAGCACAATTAAAAATCCAGAACTGATAGCCGTATAAATATTTTTAGTATATAAACTAATCGTGGCCGATACACAAGAACATAGCGCTGACAAACAACCTGTCATAACCATATAGAAAAAAATCAATAGGTACGGATTTGAAAAAAACAACTGACTAAAATACGTACTACTTGTACTAACACCTAAATTCGAGTTAAGCAATGCATCTGGTGCTATATTTGGAAATAGGGCTAATGCAATCAATAAATTCAGACCTAATGGAATAAATGAAATTAAAAATCCAGAAAAAAAACTAATACTAAACGTACTCAAAGAATACTTAGTAATACTTCGTTTTTGAAGAAATCTCAGAAAGTAGCCATCTTGTTTGTCTTCAAATACAATTAAATTTGCACCTAATGCCGAAAATAATGGTAACAAAAAATAGAATAACATCGAGTAACCACCACTAAAATCGTTACCTATCCATGCAGTACTTGGAATATGTAATAAATTTATACCGTCTAAATAATGCGTTCTAGGTACCATATCAAGAAAAATATGAATACTGATTAATAACAAGCCAACAAAAACACCACTTAAATATTTTACGTTCGATAATCGAATAAACCAATATTTCATATGAGAACTCCTTAATTATTCATTTATAGTCGCTTTTAAATTCTATATAGGCTAAGTTTGTGACATTATCATTTATTATATTGAGTTAACTATCGATCAGGTCGCCATGTACCATAGGCACTACCATATGTTCGGATATTATCTGAAATCCAAGCATTATTCCCTGTTCCATACCATTCTACAAGATAGTTTGTTAAATAAGTCGTTCCTCTTGATGAAATTCTATAAGTATTTCCATTGGCAACAGAAACATTACCAGTACGACCAGCTTTACTAGAGTGTCCCCATGCCTCTGCACTAATCTGTCCGCTTATTTTAGTAATATTTAAAACATATGAAGAAGTCGTCCATTTTTGAATTCGATAAGTTGTATCATAAGGATCGTTCCATCTATTTTCTAAATGAACATAATTAGGATCATATGCTTCCACTGATCCTACACTTAAAATTGCCATTCCAATAAAACTCATACTAACAAACAATAAACTAATCCACTTTTTTTTCAATACTTTCTCCCCCTTTCACAAACTTAGCTTATTCTAACTATAACATTTGAATTTTTAAAAAACAATCATTATTAATAAAAATGATTGTTTTTATATTTCATAAAATTTTTATATTTTATAAAAAATGATTCTATTGCAAAATTTTTTGATTCATAAAAGGTATGGCTACCCCTCATTTAGACCTTACTTTTTATGCAGTGCAATTACTAGCATTACTTCAATTTCATCCCATACGAAAAAGTCGAAGAACTGAAACGTTCTTCGACTTTATATTCTAGGTAAATGGCTCTTCTTTTATTTTTGACTAAAGATTTCCTCAGTCTTTCCGTCAATCGTCTCCTGAATAATAAACTCTTTAGTAGCTAGATTGGCATTTAAAGTCGCTTTCACATCTTGATTTTCCCATGTAATTAACACTGTCTGCTCGTCTAGTTGCTCTACAGAAAAAGTCCCAGAGAACGCCGTAGAACGGTTTCTAAACTTCAATAGTTCAAATAAGTTCTGGACAACTGGTCTTTGAACTTCTTGTTGAATTTCTGCTAAATCATAGTAATGACGGTTGATATTTCGTCCTTCTTTTGACGACTCTAATAACGCAATATCATTTTCCCCAGCCAGTAAGCCCACGTAATAAATCTGCGGAATCCCAGGAGCAAAACACTGAATAGCCCGAGCTAACGTGTATGCTCGATCGTCATTACCTAGAGCGCTATAGTAGGTGCAGTTAATCTGATAAATATCTAAATTATTGTACGCCTCTGAGCTATAAATCTTTTTCACGTTAGCTCCTTGACTGTACAACGATTCTCGCGTGAGTTCTATCTCTTCATCCGTCAATAAATCTTTGACATCCACTATCCCAATGCCATCATGAGTGTCTAACGTGGTAAATTGCTTTCGAGGACAGATGGTCATCCAATGAACAAGTCGTTGCACACTCCCACTGTATAATCCATGTAAAACCAACATTGGCAACGCAAAGTCATAGACATAATAATCTTGATTCGCAATTTTTTGTTGAATCGTATAATGTTCGTGGATTTCAGGTAAAACGATAGTCTCATACGGCGTCACAAGTTGACTACAAAAATCCAACATCTCCCAAATATCTGGTTCCACAAAGAAATCATTGGTTCCAATTTTTTTATTTGCATAGGCGAAAGCATCTAGACGAATAATCGACGCGCCCTGTTCTGCAAGAAACTCTAGTTGTTCCTTGATAAAATTTCTTGTGGTTTCCGTCGTAACATCTAAATCAATCTGCTGCTCGTCAAAGGTACACCAGACCTTTTCCTTTGTGCCATCAGCAAAAGTCACCTCAACATAAGGCGCTCTCGGCTTGCGCTTATAGATTAAATCAACATCCGCTTGAGTGGGTTCTCCATTTGGCCAAAAATCTTTGTACCGAATAAACATATCTTTGTACGCTGATTGATCTTTCTTAGCTAAAAAATCTTGAAAATAAGGTGATTTTTGTGAAATATGGTTAATCATGAAATCCATCATAAAATAATACTTCTCGCTAATTTTTTTAACGTCTTCCCACTCACCAAACGCTTCATCAACCTTCGTATAATCCATTGGTGCAAAACCTCGATCACCAGATGACGGGTAAAATGGAAGCAAATGCACACCGCCCACGACATCCTTTAAATGAGTCTCTAACACTTGATGCAACTCGTTTAGATTTTTCCCTAAGCTATCCGAATACGTAATTAGCATTGCTTGATTCTTTATTTTCAACTGATTTCCCCTCCTTTAAAAATTTGCCAGAACCAGACTCTGATAAGGCTGTAACTGAATTTCATCTGTACTAATGGCTATAGCATCTTGATAATTATTCAATACTACTTGTGTAAATAGTGGATCAACTGGATAAGCTACAGATTGATCTGAGAAATTAATCAAAACCAGTACGCTTTGTCCATCAAGCTTGCGTTCATAGGCAATGATTGCTGGTGTCGTCCCTGTAATTGGACTGAAATTGCCATAAGTTAGCACGTTTTTATATGGAGCGGTTGTACGTAATGTAATCATTTTTTTATAATAGCTTAGAAGCGTATCCTCAGTTTGTTGATTATCTGCATTGATGTCTTGGTAGTTAGGATTCACCTTTAACCAAGTCTGATCTGAAGTTGAAAATCCAGCATTTTTTGTGTGATCCCATTGCATCGGTGTTCGCGAATTATCACGACTACGACGATTCATACCAGCAAAGGCTTCTTCATGGCTAATTCCTGCTAAACGAGCACGTTTATACTGATCGTGAGTGGCGATGTCGTCGTATTCAGCCAATGAATCCATGTGAATATTGGTCATGCCTAGCTCTTGTCCTTGATAAATAAAAGGTGTCCCTCGTAAGAACATAAATAATGTGCCTAGCATTTTTTTACTATACTCGTTGATATCCTTCTCAGGAATGTATTTGTTAATCGATCTTGGTTGATCGTGATTTTCCAGATATAAAGCTCCCCAACCTTTTTCTTGTGTAACTAGCTGATTAGCAAAGATATTTTCCCGCAGTTCATCCAATGTCCAATTGCTAAATTTAAACCATTCACCTGTTTCAGGTACGTCAATATCGGTATAGCTAAAATCAAATACCATGCTAAAGAATCCATCTTCGCCAATATATTCTGCCAAACGTTCATCTGGAACATCTGCTTCAGCAACCGTCATACTGTTGTGTAATTTAAACGTTCTTTCATTTAATTCTTTCAGCCAGACTTCGATTCCTGGTTGATTCAAAATCCAGTCGCCAATAAATACTAAACCATCTTCACCATCAGCTTCAAAATTCCCTAGCTCAATCCTTTTCTTAACATTTAAAATCGCGTCAATTCGGAAACCGCCGAGACCTTTTTCTAGCCAGTAATTCACCATGTCGTACAAATCTTCTCTCACTTCAGGGTTTTCCCAATTTAAATCAGGCTGCTTTTTAGTAAAAGCATGCAAATAAAACATATTGTCTTCATTAGGTACCTTTTCCCAAGCCGAACTACCGAAATAAGAACGCCAATTATTAGGTGGTAACCCGTTCACGCCTTCTTTAAAAATGTAATAGTCGCGATACTTACTTGTTGGATCGTTTAAGGCTTCTTGAAACCAAGCATGTTCGTCAGACGTATGATTAATAACTAAATCCATCACGATTTTAATCTCTAGCTCAGCCGCTTTTTGAATCAACTCATCTAACTCTTCATTCGTACCAAACATTGGATCAACCGAATAATAATCTGCGATATCATAGCCACCATCGTCCATCGGCGACTTGTAAACTGGACATAGCCAGATGACCGTAATTCCTAATGCTTTTAAATAATCCAAACGTTGGATAATGCCTTGAATGTCTCCTAAACCATCTCCGTTGCTATCCTGAAAGCTTTTTGGATAAATCTGATAGACAATCGCCTCTTTCCACCACTTTTTATGCTCCATTATATCTCGTTCCTTCCATACCATAATTTTTCATTTATTTAATTGCTCCGTCTACAACACCAGAAATAATTTTCTTTTGCATCACAAAATAGAAAATCAAGACTGGCAAGAGAACTAAGACTAACGCTGCCATTGCGACATTGTAATTTGCCGTGTATTTCCCAAAGAAGTAAAAAGTCGATAAGGGTAGTGTCCGTACGTCATCATTTACTAATACTAACGAGGGAAGTAGGTAGTCATTCCACACCCAAAGGACATCTAAAATCGCAATCGTCGCTGTTGTTGGTTTTAGCATCGGCATCACGATTTTAAAGAATACTTGAAATTTATTGGCGCCATCAATAATTGCGGCTTCCTCTAATTCCACTGGAATATTTTTAATAAAGCCATGAAACATAAACGTTGCCATGCTAATTCCAAAGCCTAAATAAAAATAAATCAACATACCACGGCTGTTCAATAAATTTAAATTTCCAAAAATAGTGACAAAGGGAATCATAACAGATTGAAACGGGATAATCATAGATGCAACAAGTGCCATAAAAATAACTTTGTTAATCTTCCAGTTCCAACGAACTAAAAAGTAGGCTAGCATCGATGAAAAAATGATAATAATCGTCACTGAAATGACTGTAACGATTAATGAATTCAATACGGCTGATCCATAATTCATCGTTTGATACGCTTCAATAAAATTCGCAAAACTAAAGCTTTTTGGTAAAGATAACGGATCAGCTACTACTTCTAATCGTGTTTTAAAAGAATTTAATAGAATCAATAAAAATGGAAAAACGTATAAGACAAATAACAAGGCACACATCGTAAAGAAAATGATTTTATTTAGATTTTTCTGTAATTTCATTCCCACTATGCTTCAACCTCTTTTCTCTTCATAACAGCTACTTGTGTTAAAGCAATTGTCGCTACAATGACAAATAAAATAATCGCTTTAGCTTGTCCCATACCGTAATTTTGATATAAAAATGCATCATTATAAACATGCATTGAAATTAATTCGGTTGAACGATAAGGTCCGCCCTTTGTTAAAGACAGATTCGTATCGTAAACCATAAAGCTACGTTGTAGCGTCAAAAAGATACTGATTGTAAATGATGGCAACATCATTGGTAGCTTGATTTTTTGTAGAATTTGCCAGCTATTTGCTCCATCTAATTCGGCTGCTTCAATTAACGATTTTGGAATACCAGATAATCCGGCAATATAAAGCAACATCATGTAACCTGAATTCTGCCAAATTCCGACAATAATCAACGCCCATAAGGATTTATCAGGATCCGCTAGCCAAGAACCATTAAATAACCCAATATCAAAAGAAGTTCCTAGATAAACTAAAATCCGTGAAAAGACAAATTGCCAGATAAAACCAAGAATGACGCCACCGATTAAATTAGGTGTAAAAAAGCCCATTCGGAAAAAGTTTTGCCCTTTAAAACCACTAGTTACTAATAACGCTAAAACAAATGCAATTAAATTGGTTAAAATTAATGACCAAAATGTGTATTTAAAGGTTAAAATAATGGACTCTAAAAACTTAGGATCACTAAAAGCATCAAGATAATTCTTAAACCCAACAAATTCTGTTGAGATGTTCGTTCCTGTTGAATTGGTTACCGTCATAAAAATCCCCACTACAAATGGAATGATGACAACGGTTAGAAATACAAACACCGGAATCGCCGCAAAAATACCAAAGACTTTTATTTTATCGATTAATTTCTTTTCAGAATACATGGTTGATTCCTCCTCTATAAATGAGAGACTAGCGGGTTATTTCCCGCTGGTCTTCCAGTATTCTTCTAATTCTGTTGCTAGTTCTGTTTGATTGATTTTGCCATCAAGATATTTTTGCAAGCTTGCTCCCATTGCTGGAAATGCAGTTGCTGGATAGTGAGCATTCATCCACTCTAACGTTTTACCCTCTTGTAAATAGGCTAGAACTTCTTTTGATAGCTCATCTTTAGGCTCAACTTTATTGCTTTTTGAGACTGGAATAAAGCCTAATTTATTGACATAATATTCTTGTCCTTCGGCATCTTCGTACAACCAGTTCAAGAAGTCTTTTGCCCCATCTTGTTGTTCTTTAGAGGATTGTTCTCTATCAATTCCCCATGTTTGTGGAACCCCAATTGAAATTTGAGAGTTGCCATAACCATTAGATTCATCACTCATTGGCACTGGCATAATGCCGATTTTTGCATCTGGATTTGCTTCTTTTATTTGTGGATATGCCCAATTTCCCATAAACCACAGTCCGATATCACCGTTAGCTAAACCAAGTGTTGCTGAATCGTAATCTGCTGATAGTGGTGCTTTTTTCGCAGCGTTGTATTTTTTCATTAAATCAAAGGTAGACACCCAGTCACTATAAACCTTATTATCCTTAAGTTCAGCTGAACCTGATTTCATAGAAGCCATAAATTCTTGTCTTTTTTCAGTTGTGTCAGCTTGATCGGTAAACAATAGATTTGTATAGTGGGCACCTAAAGACCAGTCCATTGGCGATAACTCTAACGCTTTTTTCCCGTCTAAGTCAGCAATCTTTTTCATCAAATCTTCTAAATCTTTACGACTGGTAATTGATTCTGGCTTAAATTTTCCATCAACGGCTTTATCTAAAACATCTTTATTATATAAAAATCCAAAAGATTCAATAGATGTTGGAATCCCAATAACTTTACCGTTAACTGTTCCAGCATCTAGGTATTGCTGGTCGATATTTTTTACAAGTGGCAAATCAGAAAGGTCTAAAAATTTATCCTCCCATTGCGCCAATTCAGAATAAACTCCCGTATTAATTAGAACAGGAGCATTTTTAGAGGCATATAAAGAGGTTAACTTTTCTGTAGCATTCTGGCCTGCTAGCGGAATAATTTTTACTGTATATTTTTCTTGAGACTTATTATAGGTTTCGACTGTCTCATCTAATTCTTTGGCAATCTCTTCTTTACCAATCAACATGCTAACTTCCGTTTTATTTCCTTTACTAGAAGTTCCGCTGCCACTGCTACAACCTGCCAATACTGCAGCTGTTATCACTGCACCAATCATCATTGCTTTAAATCTTTTTTCATCTCTATTCCCTCCAATTTTCATTAAGTAATCGTTTTCTGATATCGATATCAGAAAACCTTCAAAAGAAATCTGCATCTCTCTAAATTATGCAGATTCTCTTATCACCAAAGTCATTTCTAACTTTTCACACTCTAATTGATAAGAGTGATTATTCAAAATATTAATCATTAATTCAACTGTTTGTCGTCCCAGCTCTTGAATAGGTTGTCTAACCGTTGTAATTCCCGGTGTAGTTAACTCTGCTAACGGCTGGTCATCAAAACCCATTACCGCAATATCTTCTGGAACTGCTAATCCTAGCTTTTGTGCTTCAATAATAAAACCTGCCGCTACTTCATCACTACCCGTAAAGATAGCATCCGGTGGATTTGTTTTCATTGCCGCAATCTTTCTAGCAATATCCTTTCCATCTGAAATTGTATGCTGATCTACAAAAATCCATTCAGGATTAACTTTTAGTCCACTCTCCGTTAGCGCTTGATAAAAGCCAGAATTTCGATCCTTATCTTTGCCGCTATCATCAAACAAACCGCCTGTGCAGTATGCAATTTTGCGTCGCCCTATATCTAAAAGATACTTCGTTCCCATATAGGCACCCTTCATTTGATCCAAGCTTACCGTTGGAAGCACACCACTTTCAAAACGTTCATTACATAAAATAACTGGACCATAATGCGTAAACGATTCAATAAAAGCTTCATTATTTTCCAACGCACACATAATGACACCATCTATTTGTTTTCTAGAAAGCAACTTTAAAAAAGAGGTTTCTTTTTCCTTATCCTCATTACTTTGAAAAATCATGATTTGAAAATCATTCTTATAGGCGACTCGCTGAATCTCATCTACGAGATAGGAGAAAAATGGATTCGTAATTCTCGGCACAATCACACCAATAATCTTAGAATTCTGCCCACGAAGCTGTCTAGCAGCCGTACTAGGTTGATAATTCAACTCTTTCATTGCCTTCAAAACCGCTTCTCTTTTATCTTCAGAGACATACTTTTGATTATTAATCACTCTAGAAACCGTTGATACGGATAACCCAGCTAATTTTGCGACATCTGATATTTTAGCCACTTCTTCACCTCACCTTTTGATAACAGCGTTTTCTGATATCGATTTCATAAATAAAATATATCACTTAAGTCAGCTTAGGTCAATACGTTTTTTAAGAAGATGACCTATCTAATTTTATTTTAATGTTATTTATAATTTTCTACGGTATTCGTGTGTTTTTGTAATTTGACCTTTTATAAACACCATCCCCCTCGGCGAATCCCAATTACGGCTTCAACAAAATAATTCAATGAGCTGAGGCAGCTCCATTTACAATAATATCAACTGCGATATCACATTTCTATTCAGAGAATGAATAATACTTAAACGCTTTACTCGTATAAGAGGCTGACCGCACAAGGCAACCAGATTACGAGCTTTGATTGCCTTAACTTGTGAACATTTAAGCCTTGTTTACTTCTTTTAAAATTTCATTTGATACTAGTAAATATTTTTCTTCATTTTCATTAATAATCCCTTTTCCAAATGAATCCAAAAATATTTTTTCAATCGCTTTTCCTAAATCAACATTAGTAGGATCTTTCTTCAATACACCTAAAATTTTATTAATTTCATTTTCATATTCATCCTTTGGGGCAAAAGGAAATAATTCCAACGGGTCCCAATTATTTATGACTTTTTCAATTTTTTCATACATATTTTCACACTACTCCCCAAATAATTTTATTATCAATTCATTCATTGGACCATCAAAATAATCGTTTGACCATGCAGTTACCAATTTACCTTCTTTTGAAATAACAACCACTCCATCTTTAGTTATAAAAGCACATTTATTCCCACCAGCTTGTTCTAATGATTTTCCATTTTTTACTATAGATTCAACTAATTCTTCTGACATTCCCCTTTTATTAAGGCTTTCTAACCCATGTTCTGCATATAAACTCCAGTCAACAGTAATATTAGGGTGGCTAATCAATTTACCCATTTTTCCCATATCATCACCAACAATGACTAATTTTTTCTCTATTTTAATCGCATTGCTTGATTTATCCAAAACTTTTAATGCGTTCCATTCTTTTTCTGTTAATTTTACCGCATCAAAGGCTTTATTGGAATGCTGTGCTAGTTTTGCACTTTTTAAAATAATGAAGTCTTCCACATACTCGACATTCCCATATTGAACCAGAAGGCATTTTATCAACAAGTTCTTTACAAACATAGGCTTCATTAATTGAATCTACTACTTTTTGAGAGCTCCATTCATCTGGAAAAAAGGTAGACTTCCCTCCATTTGATTTTTTAGGAATCCCATTCACTTCAACTTGTGCTTCATATAAAAAGCACAAGACCAACCAGATTACGAGCTTTGATTGCCTTAAATTGTGAGCATTTAAGTCATGTTAACTAACTAAATATAAATTAAATGGTCGAATTTTCCCATCGACTACTGTTTTTAAAACCTCTTTATCCCAAAATGGTAAAATATCTTCTTGAAAAACTTCTTCAAATATCACTTTTGTAACCAAGTCATCTTTTAAAAATTCAGAATACTTATTTATAACTAAACAAATACACTCTTCACTAATCCAACTCAAGTCGTTCATCCAATCAATAAAAGAATCCCAACCTGAACCCGCAGAAGGTAATTTAAATTTATCCGACATTATTTCAAAAAACATCTCCTTAGAATTTACCTGTTCTCCGTCTATTTCAACAAAAAAACAATTACTTACAGGTACTTTTTCTTTTAATTCTAATAACTGTTTATCAGATAATTTTAATATGCAATTTTTCATATTTTTTAACAATCCTTTCTTATTCAATTTTAACAAAGTTTTCATAATGGTCATTTGTATAATATAAATTCCCGTCACTACCTTTGACAAAACGCTCAGAATCTCTTCCAACATTAGGTAATTTACTATTAACGTCAAATTCTTGATAAGTTATAAACTTTCCATTCTTATCCATAGTTGGTAATCTAGCATCTCGATTTTTGAAAGAACTTCCAGCTTTCGTTCCCGGGGGGTTGACTTGCCACATTACTACTCCAACCATTTTTTTTATAAACTTCATGCGATTTTGTAACATTATCTGGCAAACTATCTAATTTTTTAACAGGAATTTTTTTCTCGATTTTTATGGCATCATTTGCTTTATCCAGTATTATAAAATTTTTTTGTACTAATAAATTTGAAAACATAGACTATAAAAAACATCGCTAATAATATTATTACTAGTCTAACATCTTTAACTATTATCAAACACTTCTTTTTCCAATTTATAAATATCTAACTTTCCTTCTTTAAAATAATGAAGTCTTCCACATACTCGACATTCCCATATTGAACCAGAAGGCATTTTATCAACAAGTTCTTCTGCCGTTTTTGGATTTGATTCTAGTACATCATAATAGTCTTTTTCAGAAAAAATCATTAAAGGGTTTGTAGTTTTCAAGGTTTCATCATTGAGTATGTTTCCACATAAGCATTTTATTTTCACGTTAAATCACTCTCCTATTTTATAAATGTAATTCTATTAACTACATCTTTTCCATATTTACCAGTTAATCTAGATATTATTTCTTCAATTTGTTGTGAAGTAAAGTTTGCTTTAGATATGTCATAAATAATCTCACCTGTTCCATCTACTTGTTTCAAAGCATTACCCACTTTTGTAACTAATGTATTGATATTATTCCCATTAAGTGTCTTAATTTCAGTTTTTACTCCATCAACAAGAAGGTCGGGAGTTTTCATAACATTGGGCGCTTCAGGAATAAGTTGAACATTTTTTCCTTGTTCTAAAAGTGATTCTACCACTTTTTTCTCATCCATTTTTTAACACTTGATAAACCGTTCCATACTTCGTTTTAATTTCTCTAATTTCATAATGGTCTTCCTGATTGGCTTGATTGTATTTGGTTAAATGACTGTACCAGCTATTCGCCGAAAGATCCGTAGCTTGATATCCATTTGCTCCACTCTCGAATTTCTTACTTTGACCTAAATAAGCTAATCCTTCTAAGTTTTAAATAACGTTACTGGTAATGTTATCCCTGCTTTTTGGCTATTTCTGCTTTAAAATCAACAATGATATCCTTAAATTTTTCCGTTGGAATTATTATTGTGGGATTTAAAGAATCGTCATCAATTAAGCCCTCAAATAAATCTGATATTTCAGTATTTTCTTTTTTTATTTCTGCAAAACTACGTTCATTTCCAATTTCTTCTAAATCACTTTGTCCTGATAAAACTAGCTCAATTTTTATTAAGATGTCATCAAGAGTAATACTATCACCATATAAATTTAAAAGATTTCCTAAACCTATATTAGAATCATCTGTAAAGTTTATAGTTAAAAGTGTTTTCCCCCATAATTCCACATTTTTATAAACATATTCCATTTTTTAACCTCCTTTTATTTTAATAAATCGGGAAAGCAGAAGTAATTTGACCTGTTTCCGGATTAGTGAACATTTTTATTTCCATTCCATTTTTAAGCTTTCCTAAAAAAGTATTTTTATCAATGTAAACTTTATTAGAATAGGCTTCATTAATTGAATCTATAACCTTTTGAGAGCTCCATTCATCTGGAAAAAAGGTAGACTTCCCTCCATTTGATTTTTTAGGAATCCCATTCACTTCAACTTTTGCTTCATATAAAAAGCACAAGGCCAACCAGATTACGAGCTTTGATTGCCTTAACTTGTGATCATTTAAGTCTTATTAACTTCTTTTGATTTTATAAATAAACTAGTTCATTGTTCATTTTTCCAATATATAATTATATAAAACTTTACCATCTTTAAAAACATATATTCTTTTACATACAGGGCAAATCCACACGTCTCTATTTGGGTAATCAATATCAACTGAATCTATTTCCCCCATATTAATAATATCGTCTAATTCTTTATCAGTATACACTCGTAATTCGATATCATTCGGTGATAACGAATCCGATAAAATATTTCCACATTTACATTGAAATCTCATTTTATCACTCCTAATTTGATTTTATAATTCCTTCAACTGTCCAAATTTCTACCTTACCAGGAAACTTTCCATTTGAAAATTTCCCTGCTGCTCGAGATAATATTTCTTTAGCTTGCTCTTTGGTCAAACCAGCATCAATCCCATTGATTATTACGTTATTAGTATTTTGTTTGAAAGCTTCTTGAATTCTTTTCATACCTGTATTTGTATTCGGATTGGATAACGTTTTTAATTCAGTTAGAACACTATCAATTTTAAAATCAGGTGTTTTAATTATTGAATTAGGGTCTACTGGGATAATTTCAACCGTTTTCCCCTCCCCAACCAATTTATTAACAGCTTTTACTTCATCATCCGTAAGTTTACCTAATTGTCCAATTACTTTACCTGTGTTTTTTTCAACTTTAATCGCATCATTTGCTTTATCCAAAGCTTTTAACGCGTTCCATTCTTTTTCTGTTAATTTTACCGCATCAAACGCTTTATTGGAATGCTGTGCTAGTTTTGCACTTTTTAGAATGTCCTTTAGTTTATCCGGTGGCAACACACTTAGTAACAGCCAGAATCCTGCTCCTGCTTTTTGCAGTTTTGTTGAACCGTCATCCATCAGGACTTCTATATCATCAATTCCCACCAACGTTTTTATGAGTTCGGGCGTTAATTCTGCCATCATACCAACGGTTTCCATAACCTTCGATTTCTGTAATTCTTCACTGGCTTTCTTTTGAATTTTCCCATTTTTTAACACTTGATAAACCGTTCCATACTTCGTTTTAATTTCTCTAATTTCATAATGGTCTTCCTGATTGTCTTGATTGTATTTGGTTAAATGACTGTACCAGACCCTCGCCGAAAGATCCGTAGCTTGATACCCATTTGCTCCACTCTCGAAATTCTTACTTTGACCTAAATAAGCTAATCCTTCTAAAATTGCTTGAATGGTTTCTTGCACCCCATCAAAACTACCTTGTGTTGTACTTTCAAAGTATTCATATCGTTTCAAAATTTCAATTTCTTTCGTCCAATCATCGTATTATTTCCAAAAAATTCTTTTAACACAGGTACATCTTTAAATAAGTCTGCCATAGCTTCCATAAATTCTAGCTTTTGTGTTTGTAAGTGCCTTAATTCATTTTCCAATTCTTGTAACTCGTCTGTATCGAGCCTGTTTTCAGTCTCTCCCACGATACTCTTAAATTCAGTTAGATAGTTCTTAAGTGAATCATCCAAGTCGTACAAAGCATTAAAAATGGCATCTGAGACCACTTTATAGTGACCATGGTGATTTTTTCCAGAGGACCAACCCATTCCCAACAATTCTCTATCTTCCGTAAAGGCATCATTTGACTCGTCATAATCCTTTAAATACCCAACAGTTTCTTGTCTTAATTTAGTGACCTCTTCAGAAAGTGCCTTTAATTCTCGGTAATCTATTCGTGGCATTTAGTTTCCTCTTTTCGTGCATCAAAAATTGCTTCTTCTAACTGGTCTCTTTGTTTGATTTTCCAACTCAATTCTTGTTTCAGTTCGTCTTCACCTTCAGTTAATTTCCCATTAAAAAAATGACTTTCTTCTTCCAAATAGTCAAATTCTCTTAAAACAGAGCGTTCAGCTTCTGTTCCCACACTTAACTGTCCAATTTTATCCCACAATTCTTTTTCTCTTCTTGAAAAGGATTGAAAACTCGAATACGCTGTTTCAATTGACCGATTCGCTTGTTTTAACCTTTTTAACTCATCTTCAACGTCTAAATAGTCCTCGTTCAACACTCGGCTACTTTTTGTCATTTCACGCCCCCTCTTTTTTTCATAGATTTTCATCTTTTTTTTGAATAGCTTCATGAATTTTGACTAAATTTCCAACATCAGTTTTTACATTTGACTTAAATTCTATCGTCGCTTTTTTCATATCACGAATACATTGTGATAAATTTGTGACAGCGATACTTTTTGAATACGAAATTTCTTGTTTTACATCAAATGAAACATGAGAACTCGCTTCAAGCATTGATTTTGTAACTGTGGAAACAATTTCTGAATTTGTAGCTACTTTTTCGATCATAGGGCTCCCCTTCCTCCAACTTTTTATTTAGCTGCTTCTGTCGCTTTTACTTCTTTACTAATTTCTCTCATACTTTTCTTCTCGCTGTTTTTCAGTTTTGTATAAACCACTGTATTCTTCGTATTTTGCTAAGGCTTTACTAGCCGCTACTGCTAAGGTTTCTCCATATATTTCTTTTTTACATTAAATTCTGTTGCTATTTCCCTTCATTCTGTGAAACTTCCCTCGACATCTTGATTAGGCAACTCCGAATTTATTCCGTGGAATTCTGTTATTTTGCGTCTTTAATTGTCCCTTTAATTGAAGACAGGTTTTCAGTATGTTGATCAACTTGTTTATGTAATTTATTTATTAACTGCTTATGTGCATCACATTTTTCTTGATACTCACTTGTTTTAAAGATCACTCCATCACCCTTTCCAGCTAATTAAAATAATTTTATCATATCCTTTAATCATTTATTTTAATCATTTTAACTAATTTCACATATTTTTTAAAAACTTAATATTAATAAAATGGATACATATTTATTAAAAAACAATTGATATTCTTTACTTTAACAACTGGCTTTATCCAAATAAAAAAACTTCAAATTAGACAGATACCGCTTGTCTATTTGAAGTTTATTAAGGTTAATTTTTTTATAACTTTATAGAATCAGTTCTTTTTATAGCTTTTTTCATGATTTAACAGCCATTCTTTTCGCTCAATTCCTCCGCCGTACCCACCAAGTGAACCATCTGACTGGACGACTCGATGACAAGGAATTACAATGGCTAGTTGATTGGCTCCATTTGCATTGCCTACTGCTCGCATAGCAGAAGGTTTTTCTAATTTTGTAGCCAATTCTTTATAGCTAGACGTACTTCCCCTCTCGATCTGGGTCAATTCATGCCAGACACTTTTCTGAAAATCAGATCCGAACAGCTTAATCGGAGTTTCAAAGTATTCCAAATCCTTAGCAAAGTAACGAGCTAATTCTGATTTTATTTGCTTAGATATCACTGTTTCTCCTGGAATAATCGCCGCATTCAAACGATTTCTTAACCGTTCAACCTCTTTTTCTAAACCCCGACGATCGACAAATTCTAGCAGATATAAAAACTCCTCGTCGGCAATACTCAACATCGGTCCTAATTCCGTATCCAACCAAAATGCAGATAAAACTACTGTCTCTTTTGATTTATTTGGTGAACGACCCATAATTTTTGAGAATGCATCACTAAAACCGCTAGATGAATCGTAACCTGAATCAACTTGAGTATAAATAATTTTTTGTCCGTCTTTGATTTCTTTCAGTGCAATCCCCATCCTTCTTGCTCGTGCATATTGAACAAATGTCATTCCATATTTCTGCTTAAATTGTCTTCTGGCTGTTGCCGCATGGATTCCTAATTCTACAAAATCAGCATCTTTCCAGCGTTTTTCAGGATTTTCTTCTACCAAATCTACCATTTGCTGGATTAGTGGCGATAATTCATTAGGATAAGAAAGTGGTTTGCAACGTTTACATGGTCGAAACCCTGATAATAAAGCTTCCTCAGCTGTTTCATAAAAATCACAGTTCTCATATTTTGGCTTCCTCGCAGGACAAGTTGCATGGCAAAAAATCCCTGTTGTTTTGATTCCTGAAAAGAAAATACCATCATAATTTGTATTTTTATCTAACATTGCCTGATAATATTTTTGCTTCGCTTTTTCATCTGTAATCATTTTCTCCACCTCTTTCTTCTACTATAATACTTAATTTTTATGTAGGGGACATTCGCAAAATGAACATTGATTTTTTATTTTTAACTAGTTCAGTTCAATCAAGCTACTTTTATTGTAACAAATGCCCTGATAACTTCAAATGAATAGTCCTGTTCTCTTTCTTCATTTCATCACGTTTATTCACAAACTTGCTCACCCAATCATATATGAAATACCCCTATTTTATGCTATCATATTACTATATGCACCCTACATTTAGATGCGTTTAATTGAAGTGCTAGAAAGGACGATTCGTGTGTTAAAAATTGATAATTTTGAGAACCTTTCAGAAGTAGAGTTAGCCATTTATCGCTTTATTTTGAATAATGACGATAAAATTAGTTTGATGCGTGTTCGCGATGTTGCCAACGGTTCCCACACTTCTGCAACTTCTGTGATGCGTTTTATTAAAAAAATAGGATTTGATTCCTTTCCTGAATTTAAACTACATCTTAAAAATACTGCCTTGGAACAAGCAAGTTCTGAAAATGGGCTAGATAGTTATTTTGATATTTTAAATAAGAAAAACTTTAAAAAAGATTTAGACGATCAAGTGGAGCGCTGTGCTGATTTGGTTATGAATGCTGGTACAACAGTTTTTATGGGCTTAGGAGCATCTGGTGCGATTGGTGATTACGCTAGTCGTAAAATGGCAAATCTAGGATTAAATTCATTTGCCTCAACGGATCGTAGTTACCCTATTCAAAGTCGTTTAAGTAAAGATAAGGTCAATGTAATTTTTGTTTTAAGTGTTTCGGGAAATACGGTGGAAATGCTGGATGTTGTAAATAGCTTTGCATCTGATTCTAACACGAAAATTGTTGTAATCACCAGTAATGCGCAAAGTCGTGTAGCTCAAAAGGCCGATTATTTACTGGATTATATCAGCAATGATGAACGAACTCATATTTACCACGATTTATCTAGCCAAATTCCATGTGTTTTTATCTTAGAATTAATCATTAAAAGAATCCGTCAAAAGCAAACACTTTAGTGGTACACCCTGTACCGTGAGAGTGTTTGTTTTTTATGCATGGTACAAATACCATCTGAATTGAAAGGGCTTCCCTTTTTTTGTTGGTTTCGTTACACTAATACCGAAGATGTAACTTAACGTAGAGCATGCCTGAAAACAACAGCCAGATCTGGATTTTTCAGATAGCCCCTCCTTAAGTTGCTGAAAATTAAAAAGGAGTTATCACATGAATAATTTTAATGCATTTATGGAAAGAACATTGGTTCCAGCCGCAACAAAACTAAACAACCAGCGTCACGTTGCTGCTATCCGGGATTCATTTATGTTTATTTTCCCGTTAACAATGGCCTCATCAATCGTTATTTTACTTAACAACTTAATTTTCTCGAAGGAAGGATTTGTCGCGAGAATTTTATTCTTACCAAAATTTTTCCCTAATTTGGAGTCTGCTCAACAAGTTTTAGCTGCTGCTGCAAATGGAACAATCAACATTATGTCCATTTTTATTGCCTTTTTAGTGGCTAGTTTACTGGCTAAACATTTTAAAGCCGATGATATGTTGGCTGGTTTAACGAGTATTGCTTGTTTTATTATTTTATATCCAACACCTTTTACAGCAGGCGACAAAAGTGTGATGGAAACCACTTATTTAGGCGCTCAAGGATTATTCGTAGCGATGCTAATTGGTTGCATCGTTGGTGAATTTTTACCAAAATTATTCAAAAACAAACGCCTACAAATCACAATGCCTGACATGGTTCCGCCAGCTGTTTCTCGTTCTTTTTCTGGCTTAATTCCAATCGTCTTTATGATTATGATGGCTTCAATTCTGAGCTATGTTATTTCACTATTTGCACCAAACGGGATTAATGAAATTATCTATACAACTATTCAAACACCGCTACGGAATATCGGCGGAAATATCTTTGGCGTCCTAATCATTGCCTTCACACAAAATATCTTATGGGCAATTGGAATTCATGGACCGAATACACTTAATGCTGTTCGTTCAGCAATCTTTACTGAACCTGATTTAGCAAATTTAAGCCATATTAACCAAACGGGGAATTTAAGTGATATTCCTTATCCAGCAACTTGGACGATGTTAAATGATGCCTTTGCAAATATGGGTGGAAGCGGGATGACTCTTGGTTTGATTATTGCGATTTTTATTGCCTCGCGTCGACCTGAGTATAAAGAAATTGCTAAACTCTCACTAGTTCCAGGATTATTTAATATTAACGAGCCGTTAATTTTTGGCTTACCGATTGTTTTAAATCCAATTCTAGTCGTGCCTTTTGTCTTAACTCCAATGGTGAATATCGTGATCGGGTACCTAGTAACTGCGGTATTCCACATTATTCCTTCCCCAGCCATTGGCGTACCGTGGACCACGCCTGGACCTTTGATTCCGTTTCTTGGAACCGGCGGAAACTTCTTAGCTTTAATTATTGGGTTCCTATGCTTGGCGATTTCCGTAGTAATCTATCTACCATTTGTAATCGCTGCAAATAAAGCGGCAGAAAAAGAAATGATCCATGCTTAAAAAATTCGACAAGATGAAAGTAGGTTTTGACTATGTTTAATAAAGATTTTTTATGGGGCGGCGCTGTTGCCGCTCATCAAATTGAGGGCGGTTGGAATCGTGATGGGAAAGGACCTAGTATTGCTGACGTAATGACGGCTGGAGCTAATGGAGTTGCTCGTGAAATTACAGAGGGCATTTTACCAGATAAAAACTATCCAAATCATGAAGCTATTGACTTTTATACCCACTATAAAGAAGATATTGCGTTATTTGCCGAAATGGGCTTGAAAGCTTTTAGAACGTCAATTGCTTGGAGTCGTATTTTCCCAAAAGGTGATGAAACAGAGCCTAATGAAAAAGGACTGCAATTCTATGATGATTTATTTGATGAATTGTTAAAAAATGGGATTGAGCCAATTATTACATTGTCTCATTTTGAAATGCCTTATCATTTGCACACTGAATATGGTGGCTTCAAAAATAAAAAAGTCATTGATTTTTTTGTACATTATGCTGAAGTTGTAATGAATCGTTATAAAGATAAGGTTCACTACTGGATGACGTTTAATGAAATCAACAATCAAGCTGGCGGTCACCATAAATTGCATAACTGGACAAATTCTGGCGTGATTGTCAAAGATGGCGAAAATGCGGAAGAAATTATTTATCAAGCATCGCTGAATGAGTTAATTGCCAGCGCTAAAGTTGTAGCACTAGGTCACGCCATTAAAGCGGATATGCAAGTTGGTTGTATGATGGCTTATGTTCCCGTCTATCCATATTCATGTAATCCTGATGATATGATGGCCTCTGTCAAAGCTATGAACGGGCGCTTTTTCTATAATGATATTCATGCATTTGGTAAAATCCCGGGCTATATCTTAAAAGAATGGGAACGTAAAAATTACAACATTGAGTATTCTCAAGAAGAACTTGATGCCCTAGCAAAGGGCAAAGTTGATTTTATCGGATTTAGTTATTATATGTCTGGTACGGTTACGGGAAACCCAGAAATAGAAGGTTTTGAAATTGAAAAAGACGTTAAGTTGGTAGAAAATCCTTATATTAAATCAAGTGATTGGGGCTGGCCGATTGATCCAGTTGGACTGCGTTATGTATTGAATATCTTACAACAACGTTATGATTTGCCAATGATGATTGTCGAAAATGGCTTTGGTGCTTACGACAAAGTTGAAAAAGATGGCAGTATTAATGATGACTACCGCATTGATTATTTAACAGAGCATATCCAGCAAATGGAGCTTGCCATCAATGAAGACGGTGTAAATTTAATCGGCTATACGCCATGGGGAATTATTGATATCGTCAGCTTCGGTACTGGTGAAATGGAGAAACGTTATGGTTTCATTTATGTCGATAAAGACAATCAGGGCAATGGAACATTAGCACGTAGTAAGAAAAAATCCTTTAACTGGTATCAAGAAGTAATTGCTACAAACGGTAGAAGCACTTTAGAAAAATAGGTAATCTCCACCCTCAAAGTTAAGTGAATTCTACTAACTTTGAGGGTGAATTTTTAATTTTTATAAAATTTAGTTTTCATTTTTTGAAAATTTGAAACAAACATAGTATAATAAAAAAACGCTAGATATTATTTTTGTAAGATAAACTAATACGATTATATTTTGAAATGAGGTGCACTGTGGAAAGTTTAAATACTGAATACAAAGAAGAGATGCCTGAACCTAAAAATATGAAAGCCGAAATTATTTCATTTTTAAATAGCCCAACAGGTGGGCATATTTATCTTGGTGTGAACGATAATGGAAAGCCTGTAAAATTTGCTACAGATGAATTACGAATTGAAAAATATAAAGAATGGGCAAGACTCCTTAATCATTGGATATCGAATGCTTTTAAACCTAATATCGCCGGACTAATTTTTGTAAATCCTGATGCTGAAATTTTCACAATTTCAATCCGCTCAGGTCTAAATAAGCCTTATTATTACATGGATGAGGAAAAATTAAACAACAAAGACCTTTACATTAGACAAGATCATTCTAACAGATTAGCTAGTGATATTGATGTCACACGAATAAGGCAAACTCCGCTGATGAATTCTTTTGATAGTGAGTTGATTACCCAATCGGACCTAGCTTTTTCTTATGCTCAACTTACTTTTGACTCTCTAAATAAAGAGTTTGACATTATTGATTTAGAATTCAAGAAGCATCTAAGGGGTACCTTCAACAATGCCGCCTTAATTGTTAGTGACGCTAACCCACATACGGCAAAATTAGCTGTTTATAAGGGCTTGGATGCCCTCTCTTTTAAAAATAAAGAACAATTTGAAGAATCTATTGCCAAGCAAATTGATGAAGTAATTCATTCTATCCATTTAAATAATAAAATGAAGGTAACTATTGGAAGTACTGGTAAAAGGATTGAATACTACTCCTATCCAGAAGAGGCTATCCGAGAAGCTGTTGTCAATGCATTTGTACATAAAGACTACACATTAGCATCTGATATAAAGATTGAAATCTACGATGATCGATTAGCGATTTCTTCTCCCGGATCGCTACCTAGTGGTTTAACCGCAGACGATGTAAAACAAGGTGCCCATGCTAAAAGAAATCCGCTTATAATGAATGCCCTAGATCAGATGGGCTATATTGAAAATGAAGGTTCCGGAATCAGACGAATCTATTCTTTGTATAAAGGATTTGCTCGTCAGCCTGATTTAATTGCAACGCACAATCTGGTTACAGTTATTCTGTATAATCGAAATTACCGGCTAAATACTGTTGTATTTAACAATAATACATTAATTGAAATTATTGACTACCTCAGCGATGGAAAGTTCGCATCTATAGAAGATATCCAAGAGGCATTAACTTTACAAGAAAGTTACACCATTGAGCTGATTACTAGTTTACGAAAAAAAGGCCTCATTGAATCAGAGGCTCAGGATTCAACACCTAAATATTATCTGAAACATCGAAGCTAACAAATACAGCTTAGTTCTAGCTGAGTACATCAAACAACTCAGCTAGACTGATTCACCCTAATACAAAATGTGAGCTTCTTAATTTTTTTTGCGAAGCTCATTCTGTTTTAAATTTAATTAACTGGATAACCCATCTCTTTTAATTCATCCAAAATCCGTTTACTTTCATCTGAAAAACCATACTCGCTTAATATCCTTTGATTTAATGTTTTTTGTGCATAAATCATCTCAACTAGCTGCTTACCCTGCTGATTGAGATCCTGTTCATAGTAGTCCGCCACCCACTCAATATGCTCATCAATCGTTGGATGAACATACCCAATTAGATAATCTTCTCCGTCACTTTCACCTTCTGGAATAAGCACAGAACCCTTTTGCCAATTGCCTTTATCGCTTTCTCGCCAAAGACAAAAAGTTACACTTTCCATCTCAATTGCTGGATCAGCTAATTGTTTTAATAGTTCTTGAGGAACCTCTTCATAGATTCCTTTATATACTCCAAATTTTTCTTGAACATAAGGGGATAAAACAGATTCATGGTCAAATCCTTTTAAAATACACTTTTCTTCACCAAATAACCCAACTAGTTCATCACCTCCACCATTATTGATATTTCCAAAAGCAAATCCTTGATCCCACTTCGGAACCCATTCATAAACACGGGCATCAAAATCTTCCTCTAAAAGAATGTCTAACGCCGCCCAAGCAATAAAACATTGTTCTAATTCTCTACTATTTTTAAATCCTTCTATCTTTTTTGATATTCTTTCACCTCACTTTATGACATCAGTTTTCTTAAATTCAACAAATTATTTTCTAAAATTCAAATTTAATAGCTTTGTAATTAAGTAACAGCTTGTTTTATTTTGTAACCCTTCCCTAAAGATGAAAAAGCATTCCAACTTATTAAGAAAGCATTTACATTAACTGAACAACACTATATATTAACTTTATATCTATGCAATAAAAAAATTGATTTACAAAAACTACTTAAAAAAGGAGAATACAAAGATGAAAAAAAAGCATTTGCTATATACTCTTTCTGTACTATCTCTAGGAGTCGCGCTGATTGGATGTGGAGCAACCACAAAAACCGAAGCTTCAAATAAGGAAAAAACCAGGATTTCCCTTCAAACACCTGCAAAAAAAGAAATTGCGATGGAACTTGTTTCTAGTGCTGAAAATTCCTCATTAGATTGGAAAGCACAGTATGAATATATCGAAGATATCCATGATGGTCGAGGATATACTGCTGGGATTATTGGTTTTTGCTCGGGTACAGGCGATATGTTAGAGCTGGTTGAAGATTATACAAAAGATGTTCCAGATAATGTCTTAGCAAAATACCTACCTGCTTTAAAAAAGGTCAATGGATCAGATTCTCTTGAAGGATTGGGAAAGAATTTTGAAGAAGATTGGAAAAAAGCAAGCCACGATGAGAAATTCAAACAAGCACAAAATACTATTCGCGATCGAATCTACTTCAACCCCGCTGTTGAACAAGCAAAAAAAGATGGTTTATCAACATTAGGTCAATTTATGTACTATGATGCCATTGTGATGCATGGACCTGGAGATGGTTCTGTCCCACCAGAAGAAAGCTTCCCAGGAATTCGAGAAGAAGCTTTGAAACAAGCAATAACACCTAGTGAAGGTGGCAATGAAACTGAGTTTTTAAAAGCTTTCATTAGTGCTAGAGATGCCGTTATGAGGTTAGAAGAAGCTCATGAAGATTTAAGTCGGACAATTGCTCAAGGGAAGTTTTTGAAAGAAAAAAACTTCGACTTAGCACCACCCTTAAAGTGGAAAATGTATGGGACGACATTCGAGATTAAGAAATAACCCAAAAGCCCTTTTCATTTTTTTGAAAAGAGCTTTTAATCTTTATTTGCCAGCACTCTAATCCCTCGTTAAAATCATTTCCACTGAAAATTCATTGTATCGATGTACTGAAATGGAATATTCAAAAGCGGCTCCTGTATCAAAATAACCAATTTGCTCAGCAACAGCAACAGGATCACCTTCCTTCAGCTCCAAATACTTAATTTCATCAGCATTTGCCTTTCTAACTGTGACTTTTCGATGAGCGCTCTGAATCTTAAGTCCCAGATCTTCTTCAATATATCCATAAATTGATCCCTCTACATTCCCCTTCTTCAATCCAGGAATTAGATCAATAGGCATATACATTTTCTCCATCACATGAGGAATTCCATCAATGTACCGCGCACGATAAATATCATAAACAAAAGTATCTGCAATTAAATTCAACTTATTTTTAGCTAATTCTGGTGCAGGGATAACCGAAAATTCCAAAATCTGACTTTCAACTTTTTTATCTGGGTGTAAAGCAGTTGTTCCGCGAAATTGATTCGCTACAGCAATTCGCTCAATTTCATCTACTGATAAATCCTTGACAAATGTTCCTGAACCACGCCGCTTAATGATTAATCCTTCAGATACTAATAGATCTAACGCTTTTTTCACTGTCATCTTACTCGCATCGTATTCCACACATAAATCTTTTTCAAAGGGTATCTGCTGGTTCGCCTTATAGACGCCCTCAAGGATTCTATTACGCATATCATTGGAAATAAATATATATTTTTGCATAATTAACCCTACCTTTCGCCTTAGTAAATATAGTTTAATTCTATCTTTTTTCGATTATTTTGTCTATCAAACCTTATAAAAAAGTAGAAGAAATCCTGGAAAATAACAAGACTTCATTCTACTATCTAAATTAATCATTAACCCATTTCTGTATTTTTATCCAATAATCTAAGGAATGGATACCAAATAAATCCAACAATCACTACATCAATTATTTGTAGCAACCCACCTAAAATGGAATTTGTTGCTAACATACCACTAAAGAATATCGGAACAGTCCATGGAACTGAGACTCCTGTTGGCGCCGGTACTAATCCAGCCGCCATCACTAAATAATTTAATGTAGTAACAATAAGTGGCGCTACAATCCATGGTATTAAAATCGTTGCATTTAACACAATTGGCATCCCAAAAATAACAGGTTCATTTACATTAAATAATGCTGGTGCCAAACTCAAACGCCCAATATCTTGATATTGCTTCTTTTTCATCACAAAAGCCATAATTAAAACAACAGCCAAAGTCATCCCAGAGCCACCTAAGCCAACTGTAAAAGTTTCCATAAATGGTTTCGTAATAATATGCGGCAGTTCTTTTCCAGCTTTATACGCTTCCAAATTTTCTAACATTAATGTATTCCAGATTGGATCCATCACCGAATTAACAATGATTTGACCATGTAAACCGAAGAACCATAAAAATTGAACAAAGAATAACGCAATCAAGGTTGCTGGTAAACTACTACCTAAACCAACCAATGGTTTTTGAATAACCTCATAAACCACATCATGTAAATTCGTGTTAAATAAACCTGTAACTCCAGCATTCACCAATAAAAAGAAAGTTAAAGTTAGAATTGCTGGGATTAATGCGGCAAATGATTTGGCAACTGCTGGCGGCACACCATCAGGCATTTTGATTTGCCACCCTTTTTTCGTCACAAAACAATAAATTTCTGCGGCAATAAAAGCAGCAATCATCCCAATAAACATCCCCTTGGCACCCAAACGATCCAATGATAAAACCCCACTGATTTCAGTACCTTCTGAAGTCGTCATAAAAAATGGCGTTACCAGTAAAAAACTAGCAAACGAAACCGCACCGCCATAAATACCTTCTACATCATAAGATTTACATAAATAATAGCCAATACCAAACGTAACAAAAATTGACATAATACTCATTGTAGCATTTTGTCCATTTCCAAACAGCGTATTCAAAGTTCCTTTTGTTGCGTCATTGAAAAAAGGTAAATTATTCATAACTACAATAATTGATCCAAACATAGTTAAGGGAAATGACAACATAAATGCATCTCTTAATACAGATAAGTACCGATTTTGACCTAACTTATTAGCAATTGGCATAATTTTCTGCCCCAACGAGTCCATAAATCCATTCATAAACATTCAGTCCTTTTTAATATATTTTTGTAATCGATTACAAAAACATTGTAACACCACTATTTTTAAATGTCTATACTTTTAATTTTAATATATGTATTTTAAAAAACTGACTTTAAGAGAAGCCAGTTTTTTATTATAAGTAATTATCATGATTTATCCTAAAGAAACTTCCGTCAAAATCAATGAAAGCTTTTTAATATATACCAAAAATATCGACGTACAATGCGTACAAGCCAACACTAACAAGAAACGCAGGATGCCATTTCCTTCCCATATCCAATCTAGACCAAACAATGAAAAAATGAATGGAAACCAAAACAGAAAAATTCCATGTGAAAAATAATAGTATTTACTCGTCTCCCTTAGCTCAGCAATCGAAAAGGACCAATCAATAGATTGTTGCAGTAAAAATTGAAATAGAACAAATGACAGCGGAACTAGCATCACCAAAAAGTTCATATCTAATCGTGTTTGTTTGTATAGGTAAGCTGCTTCTAAAGCCACTAAACCACCACAGATTAAGAGCAACCAACCATAACGATATTGGCTTAATTTTGCTTCAAAATCTGACATAAAAAAGCCTATAGTAATGAAGATTAAGCCTAAAAACAGACCATTGCGAGTCGTACCTAAAATATGCATATACTGATCAATTCCTGCTAGAATTAGCTTATTCTGAATCACTCCATAATAGGTCTCTAAGCAACCAAATCCATATAATACACCAGATAATGTAAACACAACTTTATAACTAAAACGGTTCAGCAACCAATGAACAACGACTAATGAAAAAATTAAAGCCGGTATGTACCATAAATGATAATAAACGCCCACATAAAAGACTCCTGCAATCAAGGCGATTGGATATAAATAAATCGGTAAATCGAGATTGGTAGCAATCCATTCCATTCCAATTGGAAGATAAATTAAACTCCAAATTAGATAGGATTTAACTGTCGAGTGCATATATTTTCTAAAATAGGTTTTATCTCTATAAACTCCTTTACGAAAAAAAAATGCAGAAGAAACAAAGAAAAAAGGGACAGCCACTCGTGCAATCACATTCATTAATCCATAATTTAGTAACTTGCTTTGTTCTAATAAAGGTGCAGTATGTATCACAATAACTAAAAATGACGCAATGTATTTTGCGATGTCAAGATTCTCATAACATTTCGTTTTACTTTTCGGCAGTGCTTTTTGATTATTTTCCAAATAAATAGGCTCTATCATAGCGTTTTCCTCTCCATTCTAAACGTTATGAATTTTAAAACTAACTTTTTCTATGTTAGTTTAGTTAGCTTTACCTGCATCCAATTCATCAACTACCAAAAGTATAGCATCGAAGAAAAAAACACTCTTCCGACTTAAGTCTGAATATTCTCGGGACTAAAGCTTGATTTATATCATTGGTATGTTTACTTTTCCTATATACGCTTATTTTTTATTTAAATTTATCACATAATCTATTGTAAAGAATTACGAATAAATCAACTATGGATAGCCACCTAGAACATCTCCCGCTTTTGACTTTTTTACTCTCCTAGATTTATCATATAATCATCTCATTAAACTTATATATATTTATAAAAATAATCATCATTTAAAATCAAACCATATTATTTATTTGTTTTACGCAAAAAAATAGTGGTCACTAAACTAATCTAGTAACCACTAAAATCTTTTCACTTAAATAAAATCTTCCCTCATTGGAGTAAAGATATCCAACAATTCACCAGCTTCTAAACAAATCGCTCCATGAACAATATTCGGTTCTTTATAAATCGTATCCCCAGCTGTCACAACACGCTTTTCGTCGCCAACAGTAAATTCAAACTTACCCTTTAGCACGTACGTAATCTGTTCATGGGGATGATGATGTGGTTTTCCTTCCGCTCCCTCTTCAAAATAAACATGAATGGTCATCAGATTATCTGCATACGCTAAAACTTGACGTTTGACCCCATCTCCTAAATCCAGTATTTCAAGATTTTCTGTTTTAAAAAAATGTTGAATCATTTTAACTGAACCCTCATTTCGTAATCATTATTTTTTTGTTCTTATATTCAACTTGATACCCATTTACTAAAGCTTGTACCTCTGGACTATCCTCTGGACTATCCACTTCAACACTTCCATAATGTCCGCTAATCAGCACATGTTCGCCTACTGCCAATGTTATTTTCAGCGTTGGAATCACTGTATGCTGAAAAAGTAGATTCGTATTAGGATCAGCAAAAAGTCCTTCATATTCATGATATCCTTGGATATTTAGACTAGCAATCGTCCCAACCTCACTACGATGAAGTAAGCCATTTTTAAACTCAAAAATCTTTTGATCCTTAGCATGACCATTCGTCGTACAATTGCTAAAACCTCCATCTGCAATATCCAGCTCACGTTGTGTCTTAATCTCGTGAATCCGAACATGCCACGCTCCTAAAGGAACAATCCACGTAGTCACTTCAACATCTGGCATTGGTATCCATTGATGTTTTAGATACTCTTGAGTTACTTGGCTATGATTTGTTCGTTCCTTGATAATATAATGATCTAAGCCCTTTTCTGAAATCGCCAATGTGTTATCAAATGCACCTTGTTTTAAAGTTAGCATATCTTTACTTACACTAAATCCAAAACGGCTACTATAAACAAATTTACTGTATTTTTCTGCCGCATGAGCTTGAGTCGTAAATTGATCTGCGGGATAAAGCAAGACATTCTGATTACTTTCATTCGTCAGCATCATTTTAGCAGTAGAAATCAGATGTTCTGCATTTTTTTGAGGATAAATCGCTTCGGCTTTCCAGAACGGATGATCCTTTGTCACACCTAGTAGTAAAAAAGTTTTAAAAGCCCAATATGGTGAGCCGGGACTGTTGTAACTTTCTGTCATATACATATTTTCATAACCATACCCTAGACTTAAAATACCATCTAGACGACAAGCAGACTGACCTGACCAATAAGTGAAATGCTTCAATAAAATTCCCTTAATCTCACCCCAAGGCAAAGCTTCAACATCGGCATATACTAACGCTGACCAAAAAGCACCTTGCGCAAAACGATAGGTCAAACTACGACCATAAGGCACCGCCGCGCCATTCTCATCAAACCAATAACGAAAATCCTGTGCAAATTCTGTTGCTCGTTCAATAAACAAACGTGACTGCTCTGGATCACGTTCCATCATTTCACTAGCATAAATTAAACCATAATAATGAAACGCCCAAGGAATATAGTAATCCATTTGCTGTGGATTGCCATCAAAATACCACCCTTTCTCCAAATACATACTATTAATTGCATCTAAATCTTCCTTCAACCAAGCTTCAGAATAAGGTTTTTCTAATTTAATAAACACAACATTCACTAAAATTCTAAAAAAGCGCCAATTATTCCGATGAACCCCTACATGATTAATTTGATCTAGCCAGTTATATAAATTTAGTTGATTCTCTTCATTTAACGAATCCCAAAACTGTTCCTTCGTCGTCATAATCGTGACTGCTAGTGCCGCCATTTCAACAATTAATTGATCAAAATCCTGAACAGCTCCCCAGTAATGCTCTGACTTAGGATCAACACCAGCCAAAATCCCCCCTTTAAAGTAAGCAAAATCTTCAGATGATTCAGCTCCTTCAAGAGGTCCCGCGCCCCATAGCAATCTCAGAAAACCTTCGATTTCTGCTTGATCGTCATCATAATGGGCGCTGGAATAGCCTAATTTTAAGCGACCGTTCCCCTCCTCTCGATACGCCTTAGTAGCGCCTACCAATTTCTGATAATAGGCAACTAGCTCTTCACGATTAGTTATTTCACTCATTTTGCTCCTCCTATCCATTACTTTCTGACTCTACCAAATATCAAAGGCTTTGTTTTGTAATCTTAAAATTCCCTCAACAAAGAAATAATCCCCATAAACCAAGGGAATATGCGTTTCTGCGACTTGATGATAGGAATGACTGCCATTTTCAATCATTCCATCTTCCTCAAGATTCCAATTGCCATGCTTTTCCTCCGTATTACGTAAGATTTTCTCAGCAACTTGACGATAAAGAACAGCATCGCTCTCGTTAACGTATTCTGCAATCTCCAACAAACCACAGGCTGCACACGTTCCAGCACTTGTATCTAATTTAGTGGTGCCAATCGGTGCTTTAAAGTCAACAATCGGTACATAATCCGTCTGACTGACATGAGCGATAAAATAATTCGCGATTTTTTGAGCTACCGCTAAATAGCGTTCATCTTTAGTATATTTATAACATAATGCAAAGCCATAAATCGCCCATGCTTGACCACGTGTCCATGCAGAATCTGGTGCATATCCTTGCCCAGCCAACAGCTCAATAAAGGCTCCTGTCTCAGAATCAAAACTCCCAATATGCCCAACAGAACCATCTGGACGAACTAAATGTTCAATAATCGTATCCGCATGAGTGGTGGCAATTTGTGCAAAACGGGTGTCTCCTGTCACTTCTGCCGCAAAATACAAAAGCGGCAAGTTCATCATACTGTCAATAATTACCCAACCTAGGAAGTCTTTATTCCAAGCTCGAATGAATCCACCGTTTAAATTAAATCTACCTGCCAATAAGGTAGCTGCATGAATGGCCCTTGTCTTAGAAAATTCATCTCCTGTTAAACGGTAATTCGCAACGGATGTGTGCAACCACATGAAGCCTACATCATGATGCAAACCAACAAATTCAATCAGCGAGCGGTCTAATAAGCTTTCGATTTTTTCTGCATTCTCTCGGTAAGCCACTTCTTGAGTTTCTTGATATAACTGCCATAACGTTCCTGCAAAAAAACCGTTCGTCCACCAAGCAATATTTATCTCGTTCATATCATTATAATGACCATCAACCGCAATATAAGGAATTTTCCCCGTATGTCGTTGGTTCATCACTGACATTTTTTCATGAATTTTTTCTAAAACTTCTTTTGACCATATTTGTGTATCCACCTTGTTCCCTCCACTTTAACTAAACATTTTATGAGTAAGCAAGGCTAGGACAAAAGCATCCTAGCCTCAATTTTCTTACGCTTATTTATAATCCTCTTTAACTGTCAATTCAGGATATGCTGAAGTCATCTGATCGCCTAATTCCTTAAGAGCATCCTTTCTTGAAACAGATCCACTACCATAGGCGTCTAATAAATCACCTAAGAATTTCACCAAATTCACGTCGTATTTCGTAACGATATCTTTGTATTCTTTCTCTTGAATGGTAGCTTGTTTTTGATATTCGCCAAAAACATCTTGATTCCCAAGTAGCGGTTCCACATAGTTTTTATCAACTAGTGCTTGCGCAGCGGTTTTGCTTGAAGGATAACCTAATTTAGTAAACTGATCTTCAATTAACGTATCTTGATTAACTGTTTGCGATTTAATATATTCCCACGCATTCTTTTTGTTAGCTGCTTGCTCTGTAATAAAGAAGTAGCTACCACCACGATTATATGCATAGGTCGGACTCGTCATCCCCCAATTACCAGAGCCTTCTTTGTCCGTAATCTGTGGTCTGATCTTAGAATTAAAGCCCCAGCTTGGTAAGAAATCAATGAAAAAGTTATCGTTATTAAAACCTGCGAAATAGGCATCACCTTCACCTTTTTCTAGGTACATCTTGTTATCGTGAATGACTTTAGCCGTATCAAACCAATCGGCAATATCTTGCGTAATCGTAAATGTATCATTTTCAACAAATGGTTTCTGTCTTTGGGCAAAAAGCATATTGTTTACATTTTGCATTGTTCCAAATAATTTCACTTTGCCGCCATATTCTTTTTGAAGCTTGTCGTTGACTTCAATCCATTTTTTTTCAGAACTCATTGCTTTTGCAACTTCGGTTAAATCTTGTGTACCTAGGACTTTCTCAGAAACCTCACGATTAAAGAACATCATACCTACTGGATATTCAGCTGTAAATCCGCGCAGGTTGCCTTTGGAATCCGTTCCGAGTTCAACTAATTCTTTATAGGCATTTTTTTTATAATCTGCCGCTTCATCTGCAAAAACTTCACTAATGTTCAAACTCACACCAGGCTTGTCTACCCATTCTTTAACTGAATCTTTCGTTACAACAAAGACATCAGGTGCCGTTTTAGGGTCCGATACACCTTGTTTTAATTTTGTTTGGAAATCGGCAGTCGGCGTAAGGACAACTTGGACATCTTTGTTATTATCTGCTCCCCATTGCTCTGAACTCGCTTTGACCTGATTCGCTGATGTCCAAACAACTAGCTTATCCGTTTCAACAATCTCTTCTTTTTTAGCTGCATCGCCAGTCCCAGATCCCTTTGAATCCGCTTGACTGCCGCTATTTCCACAAGCAGCTAACGTTAACATCGTTCCACAAACTACCACACCCGTCATCATCTTTTTCAACGTACTTTTTTTCATTTTCCATTCCCTCTTCTCTTAAATTAGTTGAAAATCATTTTATACCTACTATTCCTTCTCGCCACCTGAGCCAACGCCATCAATGATATAACGAGAAAACATAAAGAATACAACCATAATCGGAACAATTGAAATCGCAATAGATAAGTACATTGCTCCAACACTTGGATCTTGAACGTCCGAATTTATAATCCGAATAATCAATGGTAGCGTGTATTTTTTGGGATCTGACAATAAAATTAAAGGTGTTAAATAGTTATTCCAACTCCCTACAAAACTTGTAATTCCCATCGTGAAAATCGCTGGACTCATAATTGGCAAAGCAATTCGATTAAAAATACCAAATTCAGAAGCTCCGTCAATTCGAGCTGATTCAATAATACTGCGAGATAAGGCACTTTCGGTATACTGTTTGATAAAGAAGACCGTTGCTGCGCTAGCAATTGCCGGCACGATTAGTGGTACATATGAATTTAATAGATTCATGTTTTTAACGAATTTATAAAATCCAATAATGCTTAACTGTGACGGAATCATCATAATAACGAGAACTGCTCCAAATAAGGCATTTTTATATTTGAAATCGTAGGCCACAAAGGCATATGCCGTTAAAGATGAGAAGTAACACGTTAACGCCGTTGACAAAGTAGCAATAATCAAGCTATTTTTAAAAGCTGCTACCGCATCTACTCGAGCCTGCATGTCTTTAAAATTTTCAGCTAAAAAGGTACTTGGAATCAAAGAGAACCCCGACATAATATCGCCCGTACTACGAGTTGCGTTGACAATCATAATATAAAAAGGAAAAAAGGTAATCAATGCCAAGATCATCAAGAAAGCATATAAGCCAATTTTTTTACCTGTGATTTTTTTCGTCATTTTTTATTTCCTCGCAATCGACTAATTAATAAGAATGAAGAGAAGAAAGCGATAAAGATAAACAGATAGTACGCAATTGCTGCTGCGTAGCCAAAGTTGTTGTATTCAAAAGCCGTGTTATATAAATACATGACAACCGTCATCAGTTTGCCTCTTGGTGCGCCCATTCCTCCAGTTAAAACTTGTTGCACATCGAAGCTTTGCATTCCCCCGACTAACGAACTTAAAAACAAGAAGATAGTAATCGGTTTCAAAAGTGGCATCGTAATCTTCCAAAAGATATGCCAGGAATTCGCTCCATCGATTTTAGCCGCCTCATACATACTTGGCGAAATTGCTGTCATCCCCGCCATCACTAAAATCATTGTATTTCCAAAATACATCCACCAATGAATAAATCCGACTGAACCTTGAGCAAAGATTGGATTCGCTAAGAAATTAATAGGTTCTGAAATCCAGTGAATATCTAACAAAACTTGGTTGACAATTCCAGATGGATAACTTAAGAATTGATTGAATAACGCTGAAATAGACACGGCTGTTACGAGTCGAGGTAAATAATACAAAGCTCGATAGACGCCTTTTCCTTTGATATTGTTGTAGCTAAAAATAGCTGCTAGCACAAAGGCGAAGCCAAATTGTGGAATAACGCCAATCACCCACATGACCACCGTATTTTTTAAAGCATCATAAAATTTTGCATCTGTGAATACACGGAGATAATTAGCCATTCCGATATTAACCGGATCCGTGAATCCGTCATATGCGGTAAAACTTAAATATAATGTGTAAATAATCGGGTATAGACTAAAGACTAGAAAAACTAGGAAAAAGGGTACTAGGAAATAATAGCCAAAACGATTTTTTTGTACTCCTTTTTTCTTTCCATTCAATGTAACATTTGCTTGTTTACTCACTCCTCTTTCATTCCTTTCTGTTTTCATTTACTTATTTGCTCTTTTTTAAAGAATGCTGATAGCGCAACGAAATAATAGAACCATGTACAGATTAAAACGATTAATTGCAACGGTAGGTTCTCAATGATAAAAAATGTTAAAACCATCATGGCCACAAAACTAACCGTTCGACATCCGAATAGCTGTTTATGTGATAATTGACGATAATGAGGAATGATTCCTTCTGTTAAAACTAATACAATAGCGACGAACCAAGTTAACATGATAACCTCCTTAACTTTAACGTTTAACCTAAAAATATAAAGCGTTTACACGTTTAATATACTGATTATTTATATAGATGTCAACACTTTTTTTGAAATAATTTTAATCGTTTAACCTAACGTTAAATAAAGGTTGCTCACAAATGAACAATATCAAGTATTTTCCTAACCTTCCGCTGATTCCTTAATTTTCAAAAACAGGTTTATTTCTCATAATAACTCTTCTAGCTTTATAACGATTTATCTCAACAAACTTAATTTATTCCAAGTAGATTGGTTCATTTTTCAGTTAGATATGGTAAAATTCAAAAGAACGAACTTTTGGTAAATGATTTAGTAGTTAAACCTTTAAATAATATCCTAGATAGGGAGGAAATAAAAATGAGCCAAACGATTACTCTCAAACAAATAGCCGATATTGCTGGAGTTTCTGTAGCGACGGTTTCTTACGCCTTAAATGGCTCTAAAAAAGTCAGCCAAAAAACACGTCTTTTGGTCCTAAGTATCGCCAAAGAGTTAGACTACACACCGAATATTTTAGCGAAACAATTACGCACCGATCAGTCTAAGCTAATCTTCGCTTTAACCAATAATTTTTCCAGCACATTTAACGGTGCGATTATGCAGCATGTCGAAGAAGAGTTTGAAAAAGAAGGTTATCAATTGTTAGCCTTAACCGGTGACATTCCTGAAGTAATTAAAACCAATATTTTCAATGGTGGTATTGTTCTAAATTATCAGCTAACGCCAACTGAAGTCGACCAACTAGCAAAAGCTGTAAAAAAACCATTAGTCTTACTTTCTGGTGATTTCTCAGGGGACTCGGTCGCTAGCGTCAGTATGGATAACGAACTAGGTATGTCCTTAATTATGTCAGAAATCCAGCAATCGATTCATCATAATATTTGCTTTATTAAAGGACCAGATTCTTCTTTTAATAACAAAGAACGGATGCTTTATGCGGAAAAATACTATAAAGAACTATTCAATCGTGATGATTTTACCATTCGGACTTATGATGGCGATTTCCAAGCAGATCAAGCCTATCATTTGGCTCGAGAGCTACTAGCGAATACGGATTATAATGCATTTGTTTGCTTTAATGATTTTATGACAACTGGTATCTATCAAGCAGCCTATGAGCAGAACTTAATTGTCGGTAAGGACATTAGCGTTACAGGTTTTGATAATAGCTTTTACGCAAAAACCATGACTCCAAGGCTAACCACCATCAGTCTAGATAAACGTCTTTGGGCGAAAGAAGTTGTGAAAACTTATTTTGGATTAGTGAATCACCAACAGTACGAGCATACACGGATTCCCGTTCACTTAAAAAAACGTTTATCCATTAATTATGGTGACTAGCTTTAATGAATTTTCATCGACTTATTAATAAAAAAATGAATCTAGCAACTCTGAACATAACGAGATTGCTCTAAAAAAAGCAGTTTGTGACTGGAACAAAAGTCTTAAAATAATAGAAATCCCAAGAAATCCATTTTTCAAAATGTTGATTTCTTGGGATTTTTCATTTTTTAGTTCACTTATTTTGATACAACACGGAAATTTTTTTATATTTGAGACGTATTGGTACTTTTATTTCTGGTGTTCCGTTTCTTCTTTTTTTATTTCTTGGACTGTTTTGCTCTTAAGTTCATATTCTGGTTTGATTTCAGGTGATTTTTCGTCATCCAACCAGTTTAAAGCAGCACTAAAATGTTCATCATAAATCCCTGCATCAAATTCCATTTCAGGATTTTTATTAACAAATCCCTGTATATGTTTGATACCGGTAGGGTTAGTATGAACGGTTTCAAATTTTACATCAGTTATATTTTTATAAGTATATTTTAAATATTTTTCAATAAGTGGACCTTCTTCTTCAATAAGTTTTTTATTTCCTGTATATTTTATAATACTTCTCACCCCTATCAAACATAAAAAAACAAAAAATAGTAATACTATTTTTTTATATTTTAGTTTCTTTATTTTCATTATTAACTCCTGTATAATTTTTACTATAGTATACAGGAGGAAACAACATGATGCAATTGACAGATGAACAAAATTTTAATTTGGCCGATATAGTTTATGAAGATATTAATTTGAAAATCAACAAGAAAATACGGATAAAAGATGGGAGTCAATGGATAACAATTAATTCTGTTAATGACCCCAGTGGACTTCAAGCAATCGCAGTCGTCCCGCTTAAAGATTATCAAGCGATGCAAGCAGGAAAGGTTACGACCTATCCTGATGTTATTTTTTCTTCGAGAGGGAGTCAAACGGATCATGCCGGTGAAGCGTTAAAAGATTGGCTTGAAACAGATACTGTTGAGTTAGGTTTAGCCCAAAAACCTGAACATTACCAAAATATGAAAGATAAAAATGGAAAACTGTTAACACCAGAAAAGGAGTCCCAATTTAGAGGGTATGAAAAATTTGTGCGGGATACGCTAAATTCGACACAATTTGATAAGACAACTTGTTCCTTTACAGGGCATAGCTTAGGTGGTTCTTTAGCCCAGTATATGGCGGTTCTAACAGATTCCAAAGCGACCACTTTTGCTGCTGCTCGTGCATATCGACTATTACCACCAGAGCTACAAAAGGCGGTCCGTGAGGGAAACTATGACGATTTGATTCGTGATTATCGTCATAAGAATGACCCTGTAGGATATGTTCCTTTAGGAGAAATAATTGGTTCTAGATATATGGCTAAAAGTGCCAGCAGTGATCTCGTTGGAATGGGACATACGAGAGGTAGCTTTCAAGGGATGTTTAACGGGGACGGCTCTGTTATGGTACGTATTCATCCAGAAGCGATTTTAAACCAACTACCTTTGTTTGATTCCGCTATCCAAAATCTTTATTTTACTCAGGAAATGATTGAAACAGTGACCGATAATTTAGACAGAGAAATTCAAAAAATTTATACTACTTATCTTGATAAAATGGGAACAGATAGCTTTAGTCATTTGAAAAGTACCGACGTAGAAGATATTTTTGAAGAGTTTGCCCAATCCCGTGAAGGAAGTTCCTACTATTTTTATGATCGTCAACAAAAAGAACTACTACTAGATAACTTAGAAAAAACAAAAAGACAATTAACCCATCAAAAAAACACCATTGAAACGGCTGCAATATTGTTTAAGACGCAAGATCAGCAGTTAGAAAAAAAAATAAGTCAATTATTTGGGAGGTAAACTAAAATGGATTTTGAATACGAATTAAAAAAAGTACAACGAGAAATAGAACAATTAGGCGAAGATGTTTCAGCTACAGTTCGTCAGTCGCTAGAAGATGTGCTGAATTGGGCAAAAGCAGGCTATCAAAAACAAGCGTTAAGAGAGCAGCTGAAAAGTGAATTTCAACGAACGATTTCTAGTGAAAAAGAACGCGTCACAAAGGAATGGTGCCAAGAAAGTAGCGATTCAGTCACTAGAGCAAAGATTAAATTAGAGGATGCTTTTTCCAGTAAATCAGGAACAGAGTTACAAGAAGAGATAAGGAAATCCACTGATTGTTTAAAGGATTCTCAAGAAGCTATCCAAAAATTCAAACAGTCATTTAAATCGTCAAATTGGATTTAAAGACCCAGCTGGTTCTTTATTTATCAAATAATCGAGGAAAGAAGCCTTTTTTTCTGTGGAAAGGTGTCCTTACTTCTTGTTTAGCAACTTTTGATAGTATCACTTTATTAAGCTTAAATCATCATTTTACTTTAAAATTTTTTGTCTGTTATTCCTGGATTTCAATTAGTTTCTTGATAAAAAAGCGCCCAACTATACTTACATAGAACTTCATTTTTTACCCTTCTAGAACCATGTACAACAAATTGATGCTGTCCATGTGCTGTTTTTCCTTCACTTATCGGAACTGCTACTACCTCAATATTATCAAAGCCCTCTAACATGACTTGTCGAATCAAACCATCTGCAAATTGAACCCGATTGCCTCTTACCGTTGGCTGACTTGAAAACACTGGAATAGCTAGCGTTAATTCAGCAGTTAACGCTCCCTCTTGCGACTCGTAACAGCCTTCTCCTCTAACTTCTCCTTGCTTAAACAAATACTTGCCCTTAAAGGAAATTGCCGCATTAAAAACTGGCTCATCTGACTCTGTAGCTGAAACTGCCGCTACTTGATAGCTAACCTCTTGTTGTTTTTCAGTAGATTCAACCGTGACTTCAGCAAATTTAGAAAGAGGCAAATACGTATCTTCTTTCGTTTTAAGTGCCGCTAAAAAAACAGGTTGTTTGGAGTCAGGTGCGACTTCAATGACCCGATTCGCCATAGGAATACTCATATAAGGTGCTGTATTATAGTACGGCGTTCCACCATTAATAAACGGCAACATAAAGACTTGATTGCTTGAACGAACAATAACAACGCTTTTTTCACCCTCTTGCTGAGAATAAATATTTTTTTGAATGGGGCTGATTTGAGCGAATTCACTCGCAAATGGTTGTTTTTCTCGTTCAGCTAGTGTTGTTGCATGTTTAAAATGATTATAAGAATTAATCATCTGCATCGGCACACTCATATTTTCACCTAAAATACGATTTTTATTACGGTAGCCGTCTGTTCCACGTCCATGCTCCCACATATTGATCGACTGCATTTCATGATCAAACCAAAAGCTGTCGTACTTTTCCATAATCCGAAGGCTATATTGAAGCGCCAATTCTTTTTCTGCTGACGTCAACACTTCCAACGCCACGGCAATTGACAACACTTCTAAAACCGCTGTATCACCATAAGGTCCAATACTTCGACCATAGCTAATGCCATCGCCTTCTTCATTCGCAATCGCTAAACAAATTCCCGCTGATCTTTTCAACATCTCTTTAATATCCGCTGGAACTTCTAAACCAGTTTCTACAATTAAAGCCGAGATTTCTGCTGGAATTAAAATACTATAACGATCAAAACGCCCTTCACCAATCGTTTCATCCATGAACATAAACTCACCGGAATACGAACGAATATGCTTCATTAATTTATCTAAGAAAATCTGACTATATTCTTCATCACTCCAGCCCAATAATTCTTGATAACGAGCAATTCCAAAAGCAACGCCATAGTAATTCGTCGGACGATCAATCAAACTTAAGTCACTTAAATCAACCAAATCACGCCAATGGAGACGAGCTTTTAATAAAGCTAATGTTTCTGGTGATACCAATTCAGTTAATAAATCAGCTTTCTGTAAACGTTCCAATCCAATTAGTGCATTTAAGATTCCCCAAGTAGCATAGTTATCTTGTGTTGCTAAAAAATCTAAAATTTGTGAGAATTTCTGGAAATTTTCTATTTTTATTTGTTCATTAGGAAAGTCTGTATTGAGTAAATAATAACTAAATGCATTAATTAATTTACCTTCAACAAACTGACTTTTAGGATTAAAGGCTTTTACACCATCAAATATTAACTCACCTTTTTTTTCATAAACTGGATTAAAGAACAGACCAATCTTTGGTAAAATTTCTTGTTTGATTATGTCATCTATGGTTTTATTTCCGGTGATTATCATTGTCTCATCATTCCTTTTCATTGATTAATTCAAGGGTAATTGTTATTTTTTCGGCTGGATTTAAGCTAATTTCAAAAGGTAATGCCACAAATCCGCCGATTGGGTTAAACTGATGTTGATTTAACTGGCATTTTTGATTTGCAGTTAATCTTATTGTTGGTTTATCTAATTGCTTAATCAGAATTTCGTTATCAGAAACGTGCTGAACTTCAGCATTTAAACTAGCAATTAACGGCAGATAAAAGCGACTTTCTTCCGAAGCTTCTAGTGAAACGATTAAGTTTTTTCGCCCAACAGTTAGTTGTTGTTGGAACATAGCGCCAGCAACTCCGTCTCGATTACATAACACGCCACTACTTATAATTTCCATTGGTTCTTGATTTATAATTTCAACTGTTGCGGTTCTATCATTCAAATTCGTGTAACAGTCATTTCCTAGTATTTGCTCAATTCTTGGTGTTTGGCATTGGACGTTCTGTTCTTTTGGTAGCTGCATATTATGCGGTTCAATCAATTCATAGGTGGTTGTCGTTCCTGCAATTAATGGTCCATACACTTCATGATGAACCAGCGTCAGCGCACCACCAGTAGCAGATGCCTCCGGTCGATAGGCAAAATCATTTTCTGTCACCGTTAAACGCCAGACTCCATGTTTCACTAAGGAAACCCCGCTTTCCATCGGCTGTAAAATTGCATCTGCCTCTTCTAAGGGCAATTTTCCACTTGCATGCTCAACTTGCGCCAAATCAAAATCAACCATCGTAGCGATCCCTTTTGCGTGACAAAATGTATGATGAACACAAGGCGGAATACCATTCTCTGCGTACATTGGTCCACCATGTAATAGCCCATTATGGGTCGTTTCCGTTAATAATTTCAAATTGCGTTTTAACACCTCTTGAAATAATGGCTCATCCTTGCCAAGCAATCCGTAGGCCAGTTGACAGCCATCCGTCGTTCGACTTCCCCAATAAGTCCATTTATAATTACGCGAGCCCCAACTGTTGTCCCAAGCACCATCTGGCAACATAAAATTAGCATGAAAAGTCAGTGATTTCTTCAAGAAATTCGTTAATGCTTCATCTTTTTCCAACCACGCATACAAAGCCAAATTTCCTAAACTTTCCTCTACGTTATAACCGATATCAATTGGATGAAAACCTTTCTTAGTCAAGCCATCTTTTGGTGATCCTTCGCCAAATAATAAACCTTCAGCTGTGAAAAATTTTTGAGATTCTTGGACATATTTTGCTGCCACTTCACGATAACTAGATTCATTAAAATAACCTCCACCTAAGCTTAGTAGCGCGCCTGCCGACATTAAATAGTTCACATTAGAGGTTAAGCTTGCAATCTTAACAATCGTATAATCAACACTCTTTTGAAATTGTTGCTCCCATTGTTGACGAGTTGCTGAATCCAGCAACTCTCCATGGTACATCAAGGCCTTTCCTAATTGAATTCCCCAGAAAATCGTCACACCTTTCCAAGTATGCTTCAAATCATTATTGGTGCTTCCATCTTGGCAGATAACGTTATGTTTTGACCACTTAAAAAGCAGTTTCGCCGCTTCTAAATACTTACTATCTCGAGACTGACGATACAACACCATCAACGGGTAAATCGCATCCCCACTACGCCCGTGGATGGTTCCACAGGCCGGACACATCATTCCTCCATCTAATTCTAGACGACCATAGTCCGTTAACTGCAACTCAATTAATTGATCGCACCATGTTTTTAATAACTCTAGATACATATAATCCTCCTTTAGTTTCTATCCTAAACCATTTAGTTAATCGTTTAAATTAATCGTTAAATAAAAAATCAATTTTTTTAAACTCCTGAATAAGCAGAAAACCCGCCATCAATCGGCAAGACGACCCCTGTAATAAAGCTCGCTTTTTGATTATCCGTTAAGAAAAAGAGTCCACCAATTAATTCTTCCGGCTCACCAAAACGCTCTAATGGTGTATTTCGCAAGATTTTTTCTGCACGAGCAGTCGGTTCCCCAGTTTTACTAAATAATAAATCACGATTTTGATTACTAACTAAGAACCCTGGTGCAATCGCATTACAACGAATCCCCATTTTTGAAAAATAAACAGCTAACCACTGAGTAAAATTACTAATTGCTGCCTTCGCCCCTGAATAAGCTGGGATCTTAGTCAACGGTGTAAAAGCATTCATACTAGAAACATTCAAAATATTTCCGGCTTTTCCCGCTACCATATCCGCCGCAAAAACTTGCGTTGGCAAGAGCGTGCCTAAAAAATTCAAGTTAAAAACAAATTCGATTCCGCTAGCGTCTAAATCAAAGAAACTACGAACATCCTCCTGAATCGTTTCTTGATGGTATTCAATATCTGTTTGTGCCTTAGGATTATTACCACCAGCCCCATTTACTAAAATATCACAAGGTCCCAAATCAACTAAGATTTGCTGGTGAACGGCTTCAATATTCTCTTTGTCTAATACATTGGTTTTATACCCTTTGGCTGTACCACCTGCTTGATTGATTTTAGCGGCCACCTCTAAAACACGTTCTTCGTTCAAATCCAACAACGCAACTTTTGCCCCTGCCTTAGCGTACTCTTCACAAAAATAAGAACAAAGAACACCGCCAGCTCCCGTAACAACTACTACTTGATCTTTAAAATTCATCTCAGTCATTTTAATGATTTCCTCCTTTTTGAATGCCTTCCCATAATCCTAATAAATAATTAGCTCCTAACGCACGATCATATAACCCATAGCCTGGACGCCCTGTTTCTCCCCAAATCATCCGACCATGATCTGGACGAATCGCGCCTTGATAATCAGCTTCTGATAATGCCTGAATGACTTCATACATATCAATCGAACCTTCAGAACTTAAATGAGCCGTTTCACAAAATGAACGTTCATCAATTAATTTAATATTTCGAGCATGAACAAAGTTTACTCGTTTTTCTGCCAAGAAATGCTGCAGCATCGCAATAAAATCATTGCTCCGGATTGCCCCAAGAGAACCTGAGCACATCGTTAATCCATTATAAGGACTATCGTAAAGCTTAATAAAACGCTCTAGATTTTCCTGATTTGTAATAATCCGTGGCAAACCAAAAATCGCATATGGAGGATCATCGGGATGAATCGCCATTTTCACATTTGCTTTTTCCGCTACCGGTATGATTGCCTGAATAAAATAAGTCAGATTTTCCCATAATTTCTCTTCGTCCACTGATTCGTATTCGGCAAATAAATCTGCTAGCGATTCCTTTGTATAACTCGCATCCCAACCGGGCAAGCTTAAATCACCTGTTAACGGATCCATCTTAGCAATTTGCTCTGCGTCAAACATTAAGGCATTTGAACCATCTGCTAAAGGATAGGCTAAATCCGATCTCGTCCAGTCAAATACTGGCATAAAATTATAACAAACTGTCGCGATACCCGCTTCACCAAGATGACGCAATGTCTGCTGATAATTCGCAATATATTTATCGCGGCTCGGCTTGCCTAGCTTGATATCTTCGTGAACCGGTACACTTTCAATCACCGTCAGCTCTAACCCTGCATCCTCAACACTAGCCTTTAGCGACAAAATCTTTTCTAGCGGCCAAACTTCACCAACCGGAATATCATAAATAGCCGAGACAATCCCTTTCATACCTGGAATCTGGCGAATGTAATCCAACGAAACTTGGTCATCTTGACCATACCAACGAAAACTCATTTGCATTCTAAACACATCCTCTTCTTATTTTTTAAAATAACTAATTGCGTTGTCATAACAGCAATTCTTCACTAACTTTTGAAGCAAAGGCAATTCATCTGGATAATGATTTTTAGCAACTTCTTCACTAATATACTCGCATAAAATCCGGCGGAAATAATCGTGCCTTGTATACGAAATAAAGCTTCTTGAATCGGTTAACATCCCAACAAAATGCATTAACAAACCTTGATTTGCCAACGTTTCTATTTGTAAGCGCATTCCCTTTTCTGTATCGTTAAACCACCAACCGGCACCAAATTGAATCTTGCTTTTAATGCCTTCTTCATTTCCTTGAAAATTCGCTACCGTACAAGCGACAACATCATGAATCATTGGATTTAAATTATATAGAATTGTCTTCGGTAACTTGTTTTTCACATCCAGGCTATCTAAAAAGCGATTTAACTCGAGGGCGATATTATCCTGATCTCGAATAGTATCTGTACCAACATCTGTGCCAATAGACTGCAATAAGCGTGTATTCGTATTACGTAAAACACCAAAATGAATTTGCATAACCCAGTCATAGTCATGGTATTGAACTGCCATTTCATGCAATAACTGACCTTGCCATCTCCCTAATTCCTGTTCATCAATTGAGTCACCTGCAAGCCCTTTTTGGTAGAGAGCTGCCATTTCTTCATCTGCCACCGGTTGATACATCACTTTCCCGAGACCATGATCCGCTACAAAGCAACCACGTTGATTAAAATAACTAATCCGCTCGAATAGAAAGCGCTTAAATTTAAAATAATCCAGTAAATCAGTCGTTGCTAATTGATTCGCCCGGGCGATAAAGTCAGCAAACCCTAAGTGTAGATTCAAAGCCGAATCCGGTCTAAAGGATGGTGCGACTTCTACTGGAAAATCTGACACTTTAATTTGTTGATGATCCTCTAAAGAACTAAGCAAATCATCCGTTGTGCCAACATAAGCCACATTTGAATCAGAAATTAATGATTGTGTTGTTACCTGATTATTTTTCAGATAAACATTACATTGCTCATAAATCATCGCTGCATTCTCAGCAGTCAATAGCTCCGTTATACCAAAATAACGTTTTAATTCCAAATGCACCCAGTGATACAAAGGATTTCCGATAGCGTTCTCAATCGTTTCCGCCCAAGCTTGAAACTTCTCTAAAGGTGCCGCATCTCCTGTAATCAGTCTTTCAGGTACACCGTTGGCTCTCATTGCTCGCCATTTATAGTGATCCCCACTTAACCATAAATCCACAATATTCAGAAAGCGATAATTTTCAGCAATTAACTGTGGATCAAGATGGCAGTGATAGTCAAAAATCGGTAACTCTGCTGCTGTTTCGTGATAAAGTTTTCGGCTCAAATCATTCGTCAACAAAAAATCATCTGTAATAAACATCCGCAACGCTCCTTCTCTTATTCATTGATGGCAACAAAATAATCTGAGTGTTTTTGATAAACTTCATTAAAATGATGAGAAACGTCTTTAATATGCCCGTTAATAAACGTTTCAATTCCTGATGCATCTTGACGCTGAATCAAATCAATTAACTCTCTATGTTGCTTGAAAACATCACTTAATGAAATATTTTCAATCGCATTTAACTGTCTAAAACGATTATAATGCGTGCTTAAGCCTTCAATCATTGACCAAACCGCTTCTTTTTCAACAGCTTCATAAATAAGCAAATGAAATTGATTGTCTAATGCATAAAATGCTGATAAATTATCGCCAGCATTTAAAACCAATTTTTGCAGTTCAACTAGTTGGCTCATCTCGGTAACTAATTGTTGATTAGGAGTTTGCACAACCATTCTTAAAATTTCTTGTTCCAAAGTTGCTCGCACAAAAATAGCATTTTGTACTTTTTTCATATCAATTTTTGAGACAATTGTTTTTCTTTTCGGCTGAATCACAACTAAGGCTTCTTGTTCCAACAAAATCAGCGCCTCCCTAACAGGAGTCCGACTAATCTTTAATTCCTCAGCAAGCTCCGGTTCCGATATTCCTTGCCCTGGAATTAAAGTTAAATTCATAATATTTGATCTCAACACTCGATACGCATATTGACGAGCACTCTCACTATTTAACGACTCCAACACTTTCATTTTTTCACCTTCTTGTATACATCATAATTCTTTTGTTAATAAAATTCAATAAAAAGTCGATTTAAAGTTAAAAAAAATAAAAAAAAAGAGAATCTTGTATGCAAGATTCTCTTTTTAAGCCAACTCTTTTTTCATCACTTTGTAACGCTTTTTCTATTTGTATTAGAAAATTCGTTACAACACTTCCCCACTATAATCCTTAATAACATCTGGTAACATTTTATCGTTTACGATTTTCTGCAAGCTAGTAATACACTCTGCATAAGAAACTGGATTATAAATAAAGAATTGAGTCACTTCATTATAATCTTTCTCATAAACAGCTTGATCAATTATTTCTTGTAAAATTAGATTAGGTTCTTGACCTTTTCTACATGAAATTGTATTGCTTCCTAGTAGTTGTCGCTGTTCAATTACTCGCTCAGTAAGTACGGCTAGTTGTTCATTTTTTAAATAAGTACTTTTCCAAATTTTATGAATATCGTAAATGTGCCTTGAATACCTGTTGTATTTTCCATTTAAATGATAGTCGCAAATGGCAAATAATTTATCAATAAACGTTCGATCGATTGTTTGGATAGCCATCTCAAAAGGTTGTAATTCAAATTTTTCAATAATATTCTGATAATCAGGATCTGCCTCTAAAAATTTTGTTACATAATTGCTAACTTCTCGATTTTCGCATGGGTAAGGTTGATAAACAACGATCGTCTCAACAATTATATGGGGTACCATGTGCTTTTCCGTACCGAATTGCTGTGGATAGCTAACTTCATACATATTGAAATCTTTATTCGCCTCTACTGCTGCCTCATTCAAAAATTCAAATCCTAGCTCCTCAATTGCTGCTTTTATGCCATATTTCAATCGTTTGCGTAAACCTTTTCCTGCTTTTTCATTGGGAAATTGTATCGCAATATCAATATCTTCTGAAAATCGGTCAATGATGCTGTAGCATTTAGACAAGGATGTCCCACCTTTAAAAACAACTGAGACATCCTCAATTTTTGCAATTCTCTCTAATAACAACGAAACAAAATAATCTTTCTCTACTTGAAATTCCGTTAAACCTATCTCATTTGCTGCCCCAGTAATTATTTCCTTGAAACTTTCACTATCCTCGTGTAATTTCATGATATACTCCTAACTTATAGAATTTGACTTGAGTTGATAGAGGATACTTCGATACACAGTGCTCCATATAGTCAGCCGCTATCTCTAAATCTTCAAGATATCTAATCAGGTATCTTTTTGCCTCATATTCATTGGATTCACTATACTGTTCAAAATTATACAGTAAGTCTAGCACTTGCAATAATTTATAATTAAAAGCAGTGACTTTTACTCTAGGCGCCACAACAATGATTTTAGTGTTATTTATTCTCACTATTCGTTTTTTATCAGAGACTTCATTTGATACAATCGTTTCTATGCTAGCGGTCTGAGTCGTTAAACCTAGCTTATTAGCAAAATTAATCCCACTTCGATATCCAATTATCTCGTTATTTTTATACAAATATTTTTCACTAATAATGTTAGAAATACTGACTACCGAACTCTTTAGAATACTTTTAGGATTGGGAAAATAAAACACACCCGGTGTTGCTCTTTTTAATACTCCATCATCGCATAATCGCTTTAATATTTGTCGCATCGTTCCCTTACGAATCTCAGGGAATTGTTCTAATAAATCATCAGTTAGAATCGGATCATCATACAGGTAAGAATGTTTTATATAATCATAAACTTTATTTTTCATAATACCCCTCTTTTTGTAGTGAACTCAGTTATAAAAAAACGTGTAACGCTTTTTCTGAATTGAAAAGAAATTCCGTTACATTTATTGTAACACTCTTTATAATTTAGTTACACTTTTACTTATATCAACCGGTTCCCAACTACCGTATCAACGCTATAAATAGCCCATTTGGATACTAATTCAATAAATTCCGTTAACTCCACAGGATTAAAATGACTCACAATAAAATAACATGATGGTCCAGAAACTTTGTAAAATTCATCGATTTGCTCCACTTCTTTAATTGCCCGTTCAATCTCACTAAAGGACAGGCTTGTCATCGAAAGACGAATAAACTGCTTATATCCGTAATCTATATTTACTGTATAATTTTGAATCGTCCCATTAGCAACTAAATGAGTGATTCGTTGCCCAACTGCTTGTCCTGTTAAATGGACTTTCTCACCAATTTCTCTATGAGTGAGTTTAGAATCGCTCTTTAATAATGCACTAATTTGTTGATCTACTTGATCCATCCTCAACTTCCTTTCATCGTGAAATCATTACAGCAATTTCTTTTTCAACAGATTATATACGCAATTAACTGTGTCAATTATAATGAATATATTAAATGAAAACAAGGAGTGAGTATCTATGAAACAAGCATTACTAGTAATTGACGTTCAAAATGATTATTTTACAGGCGGACGAATGGCATTGATTCAACCAGAAAAAGCATTAAAAAATATCAACAGGTTGGAACACAAATTCCAACAAGAAAACTGCCCGATTGTCTATATTCAGCATGTTAATCGTTCAGAGAGTGCGGCTTTTTTCCAAGCGAACACTGAAGGTGTAGAACTTCATTCAGATTTACTCATTAGAGAAGATTCACTCATTATTGAAAAGCAGTTTCCAAATAGTTTTTTCAAAACAAACTTAAAGTCTACTCTAGATAAATTGAACGTTGACCAGCTTGTTATTACTGGAATGATGACGCATATGTGTGTAGATTCTACAACTCGAGCTGCTAAAGAGTTAGGATTTCAACCAATCGTACTCACCGATGCCACAGCAACTTTAGATTTAGAATATAACGGACAATTTGTCAAAGCTGACGATGTTAAAACAGCATTTAGCGCCTCATTTAAATTTTTCGCTGAAGTGACTACTACTTTAGATTACGCCGATAGCAACATTAAGCTGGACAACTAAATAAATCATTTGTGCTACACTCTTTATAGTTCTGACCAAAGAATTATAAAGAGTGATGATCAATGACTTATACTCATCTACACTAAATGAACTCGTGACGATAGAAACTTATTCCAAAATGAAACAGCCTGTTCCAGTAGCATTTAAGTATCTGAAACATTCTAGGCAGACTATCTACAATTAATTTTTACAACTTTTTAAATCAGGAGAACCTACCAGTAAATTACCAACAATACAAATAAAACACGTTATAGTAAATGACGTATTGTTTTACCTACGAATCAGCATAACTACGTTCAAATCATGGGTTCCCAAATCTGGGTACCTGATGTCATTATTAGTTGAACTGCTTCCTCTATTCCACGCTCTGTTAGAACACTCTATCGCAAGTTTAAAGTCACGCAATTTGATGTCACAAAACTACCCATGAAAGGGAAAGAGGAACGAAAATCCAATGGATATAAAAAGTGTCATGGAAAACCAGCATTTAAATGCACTACTTCAGAACGAGTCACTGACTATCCTGAATTCTAGCAGGAATTTAGGCATTTAGAATACTACATAATTGTTGGCATTCATCATAAAAGTACCATCATTACGCTAGTTGAGCGCCTTTCAGAAGTTCTTATCCCGTTAAAACCAGCAGATTGGGAAACCACTGATATCGGAAAAAGTAACGACTGAATGGCTTCAAAATCGTTCTAAAAACTTGTTTAAATCAATTATCTTTGACTGTAGAAAGGCAACCCTTAAACGACCAAACGCCATTAGAAATATTTTTGAGTTACATAAATGGGAAATAATTGTCTAGCTTAATTTGACAAATTGCACTACATAAAAAATGAATTCCTCTCATAGTTTTACATACTTAATCCCCTCGTTTAATTATACAAGTAATTTTAATATAATAATAATTCCCTTTTTACGTTTCAGTTAATGAAAATAGATTTTTATTAGTCTTCCCATACATAATTCTCCATGTAAAAAATAAATTCCACTCAAAACACAAATAAAAAAACGTTGACAATTTTATTTATTTGTTATAAAAATATAAATATAGGAGATATTACATGAAAAAGAGCAGAATGCTATTGATAATTTTATTAATTTCTCCATTTTTTCTATTTATAGCACACAACAAACTTTTGCTGCTGAACGTCCATGGGTAACTTTTTTCGATGCTAAGAATAGGCTATCTAACGGTGTGGGAAATTATGGAAAAAACACTCAGTATTACTATGTTGACCCAAATGTAGCAAATGCTACCGGAACTATTGATAGAGCTATGAGCAAATGGGTCAATAGTAACGGAACAGGAATTTATACTCCAATATCTTATAGACGCACAGGTAATAAACCTAGTAGTTTAATGGATTTTGAGAAAGCTTTGACTAGTAGACCAAATACTTATGCTTGGGTAACTCATTGGAATAGCCGTACACAAGTAATACCCATAGGCTCTAGACATTGGGCTTGGGCAAAAGTAGAAATCACCCCTTTATATTTTGCAAGTAACGAAACCGTAAGAATGAGATCTATGGCTCATGAAATCGGACATGCATTTGGATTAGACCATAATCCCGACTCTGTTAGAAAATTAATGTTTGGAAAAAATCATCCATCAATGCCTACAGGGCCTGTAGCAAGTGAACTTCAAGGAATTAATTTCTTATACAAATAAAATAAAGAGGTGACCGAATGAAAAAAGCAATTGCTTTATTTTTACAGGTTGTAGCAATGCTAAATCGACAAAATCATCAAGCAGTATCTTGTCGAGTACAAATAGCCCAATTGCAGAAACTAACGTAGATAATAAAAGGACTAAAATGGACAAAGATGAGTATACATCTGCTTTAAATCAGGCAAAGAAAGAAAGAGAACTACAATCTAATGATTTATCCAACGTTGAAAAAGTTGAAATTTCTGCATTTACAGATAGTTTGGATGATATAAAAACGTTAGAACTAAACTCAACAATTGGTATCCAAGGTGTTGTTATTGAAAGTAATTCACGCATTGATATAGATGAAAAATTAGAACGAGCTGATGGTAACACAAGATTAGTAGTTTTAGTTAATGACGTTCTATATGGTGATCCTAGTTTAGTTGGACAACAAGTCGTTATTTATCAAGCTGGAGGTTACGTAACTAAAAGGCAACAAGGATTAAATGAAAAATTTCCAGATATGAGCGAGGTAGAATTAGATGAAGAGGTTTTCACAGAATTTAATCATACCCATCCTTCAGAAGTTGGAACAGAATTAGTCGGATATCTAGCTTTAATCTCAGATGAATATAGAAAATTGGACTATCCTTATTATGATTTTTTAGCAATAAGCTTATCTCGTTTTGAAAAAAATGAAGATACCGAATTTTATGAACAAGTCAATGAAACTCCGCTTGAAGAGCTACCCGTTGACTCCGATTTAGCTAAACAAGTTATAAGTATAAACGAAGAAATTAATGAAATCGTTGCAGAAGAGTAAATACTTATCATAAAAATATAAATATTCAGGCTATGTATTTAAAAAAATACATAGCCTGAATTTATTCTTTAAAACGTAAATTCCGGTTTAAATTCACCTTTATAAGGTTCATGTTCTACAAAAATTGTAATTTCTTTACCATCCTTATCTTTACCCATACGTTTATACGTAAATTTATCTTTGTTCAATTCAGTTAATTCCAAAGCTGCACCATATTTATTCGCGCCAATTGATACATGTGTTCTGATTTTATTGTTATTAATCACGTCAAAGTAACCAAAATCACCTCTAGTTTGACCTGTTGTTAAATCAAAGAATTCATAGCGATTATCGTCTTTATTGAATTTTGCTAGACTAATAAAACCTTTATTAAATTCCGTCACATCATTGCCTGCTTCATCAATAACTTTCGTTCCATTCCATAATGTTTTCCCTAGAATTACAGAACCTTCAATCGCCGTTTCAATTGGACCAGTTGTTGTATCTAAAACCGGAGCAGCATTTGTAAAGGCTAGTTCTTTTTCACTATAAGGAACGTGTTCCACAAAAACTTCAACTTCATTGCCTGCTTTATCTTTGCCCATACGTTTATAGGTGAATTTATCCTTAGTTAGTTCTGTGATGCCAACAACCGCTTGATAGTTATTTGATTGAGAGATTAAAATACGTTTCGTGCCATCATTTGTAACAAAGAAAATCCCTTCATCCCCTCTAGTTTCACCTGTTGCTTTATCAAAAAATTCATAACGTCCAGTTTCGCCATCATATTTAGCTAAACCAATGAATCCAGTATTTTCAGCAGTTAAGTCATTGCCGTCTTTATCTTGAACGACTGTCCCCTGCCAATTTGTCATTCCTAAAGTAGCGGTGAACTCTTCACCTTTAGTTTTAACTTCTTTCGTTGCTTCACTCGTTGAATCTGTATTTTTACCTTTGCTTTCACTTACTACACTTGCAGATTCTAGTTCTGCTGTCTCTGCTTTTGGTCCACACCCAACTAAAAGCGCACCCATACCTATCGTCATTGTCATTTTAACCATCAAGTTCTTATTCATACTATCTCTCCTTTTTATTAATTTTATTTATAATATAATTATAACAACCAAATATAAACATTCTATAAACTGGCTATTAAAACTTACTAAACAAATTCCTCGAAAAACAAAAAAAACCTTGAATATGGCAAATTATCCATCTTCAAGGTAAATTTTTCTATTCTTCTATCTTCATTTGTTTAGCTATTTTTTCATAAGTTGCATACGCAGGATGTCCCTTTAATTCCGGATCCTCAATTACCAATGATTGTTGTCCCACAATCTCACTCGTTAATTTATCTGCAAAAGTTACAAACTCATTATTTGTTGCTTGGTTGTAAGACAATGAATAATATTTTGATTGACGATAGTAAGGTTTCAAAGCTTCATCCGTCATTTTTTCAGGAGTATCAGCAAAATACTCATCATATGAAGCATCCGTTATTTTACCATCAGTCGTCACCACTTGCAAACGACCAATCAACCCGTTTTCTAACTCCTCTGCATATCCCATATATTCTGATTCATACGGTTTTCTAATCCAATCATCCATTGCCGCAGCAAGTGGCATGAACCCACGTCTTGCAGATGTAGATGAACCGTTAACAGTATCAAAATTACCTGTCACTCGATTTTCGTCTCTCATTTGTTTTTCTAAAAATGTTATTCCATTTACAACTGTTGCTAGCGTGTCATCTGTTCTTGGATTATCTGCTTGGAAAAACGGATAGTCTGACAGACGTTTATTAACTCCTGAATAACGAGATTCATAATAATGATCACTCGCAAATTCAGTAAACTCAACATTCAAAATTTTTGCATCATCTTTCGCTGTTACAATCTCTACAACCCCATTATTGCCTCCATCAAATAGCCCTTCATTTCGATAGTAGTAACCTTCTAATAAACCTAAAGGTGGCTGATTTGACCAAAACATTTTACTTAGTTTTTCCTCTTTAGAATATTTAGGTGCTGGGTTAGAGCCAAAGGTTGTTTGAGTTGCCCCAGTTACCACATCATAAGTATATTCATGCTGATCATAGGTCAATTCATTAGGCGTTACAACCGATTCAGATTCCCCACTACCTACTGATTCTGAAACTTCAGACGATTGAACCACTGGATCATTTTTAACCACGACTTTTTTCACTTCCACACTAGAACTCGAAGATGCCGTATCACCAGCATTTCCACATCCAACTAATACCAAACTCATTAATACAACTAAATAAGTACTCTTTTTCATAATTTCCTCCCTGATCTAAACATTAAAGCGATACCCACTACCCCAAATTGTTTCAATCGGTGAGTCCGATAAATGTCCGTTTTTAATTTTCTCTCTAATTTTTTTAATATGCACAACTACCGTAGAGACATCTGTATCATAAGCCTCAACTTCCCACACTTGTTGAAATAGTTGCTCTTTATTCCACACTCGATTAGGATGTTCCGCCAGAAAAAGCAGCAAATCAAATTCCTTTGTAGTAAAGAAAAATTCTTCATTCAAAATAAAAACTTTTCGCGCATCCTTATCAATCACAAGTCCTTTTCGCTCAATAAGAGTGTTCGCTTCATTCTGCGGCTTCGTTAACAATTGATACCGTTTAATATGGGATTGAACTCGAGCTACCATCTCATTGGGACTAAAAGGTTTCGTCATATAATCATCCGCCCCAATACCTAAACCACGAATCTTATCAATATCTTCATTTTTTGCAGAGATAATTAAGATGGGAATTTGTTTCTCTTTGCGAATCTCCTTACAAATGTCAAAACCATTCATACTCGGCAACATCACATCTACAACAATCAAATCAAACTCTTCACTCAAGGCTTTCGTCAAACCTTCCTTACCATCCACCACAATCTCTGCTTCAATACCACTAATCTCCAAATAGTCTTTTTGCAGACTAGCAATGCTGTGGTCGTCTTCAATAATCAAAACCTTAGTCATTTTTCTGCCACATCCTTTTTCACTGGCAACATTATTTTCACCGTTGTGCCACTGTATTTTTTACTATTAATAGATATATGTCCCTCATGTTGATCAATAATCTGCTTCACAATACTCAGACCCAAACCTGATCCTTTCACCATCGGCGTTCTAGATTTATCTTCCCGGTAAAAGCGATCAAACACATGCATCAACTGACTTTCTTCAATCCCAACACCATTGTCTTTAATAGATAACGTTAAATAATCTTGACTCTTTTCAATATCAATTGCGATTTCTAATCCCGTTTTATTGGTATCTTCAAATTTAATTCCATTCTCTATTAAATTAGAAATAACCCGGCTCATCTGAATTCGATCCATTAAAATAACTGATTCATCTTTCGGAAAATTCGTTGTTAACTGGATTTTTTCAGCCCATTGGTACTCCTCTAAGACATGCGTAATAAAGGGAATAAAAGAAACTTCTTCAAATTGAAATGAAATCCCATCCAAATCTAACGTTGAATATAAGAACAGCTCTTCAATCAATTCATTTAAATTAATCGCTTTTTTATGAATCATTTCTAAATAACGCTCACGTTTTTCCTCTGTATTGGCAACACCATCTTTTAATCCTTCAACATAACCAATAATAGAAGTAATCGGCGTTTTCAGATCATGAGAAATATTGCCAATCAACTCTTTGCGATTCTCTTCATATTTCTGTTGTTTTAAATAGGATGCCCTCAATTCCTCACCCATTTGCGTAAATCGTTCTTGCAATAGCTTAACTTCATGAATTGTATGGTCGTCCTTAAAACTTTCCAAATCCGATAATTCAAACTCACTTCGGCGAATCTTATCCGTAGCTTGCTCCAATTCTTCAAGTGGTCGGATAGTCGTTTTTGTTAACTGATAGCTGAAATACCATGTACTTAGCAAAGAGATCACAATAATTAATAAAATCACCCAAATACCCCAATTTGTTAAGAATTCAGTTAAATTATCTTCTCTTTTTAAAACGAAAAATGAACCTAAATCTCCATCTTCATAACGAAAATCAAACTTTATATATCTAAAAAGCTGACCTGCATTATCTAAAGTCCCAAATGTTTCTAGATTATTCAATTCAAATTCTGGCGCATGTGCAACCAATGATTTTTCTACTAAGTTTGAAGAATAATATGGAAATCCTGTATCTTTTCTGATGACGACTTCTAAATCCTTGCTTTCGATATAATCAATGGAATCTTTTAAATCTCCAGTTAAAGGAGCTGTTATTGATTCAGGTGAAGTCTTAATAATATCCTTTAATAACACAAAACTCTCTTCTTCCTCACTAGATAAAGAACGCTCTTTGGTCATTAATTTATAAATACTTGTAACATTCGGAACGCTTCCAGTAGTCACATAAAAAGCCAATGAGATAATCAATAGCATTGAAATAATCGCTACTAAAATACCTCCTATGTATGAAATGAAAAACCGTTTCTTAATCGTCATTCTGCAACCTCCATATGAACATGCTTTTTATCTGATATAGATACTATTATACCAAAGGAATATAAACATGCGATAAACTAATTCTTAAAAAAAAATGAACAAATTAAACTAAACAACTCAATCGACACAAACTTACTATATTTTTCATCAAAAAATTTCGAAGTAAAGCAAAAAAGAATTGTTTCAATTTCTTTTTAAGGAATCGAAATAATTCTTTTAACTAGAAAAATACTTAATTAAATACTCTTCTCTTTTTCTTCTAAAAGTTTGATTTTTTTTTCTAAAATATCTAACTCTTTTTTTTGACTACTTTGCATCATACCTGTAGACACCACCGCTACGCTTAACAGAAAAATAGCAATCATATCCCAATTATTAAGCATCAAAGAAAAGAAAGCTTTAAAAACATTCATTTAAGCATTCCTCCTTCTAATAATAAAAATATTCTATCTAAATTATAACAATAAATGAATAAAATTACTATTTTATCTGTTATACATGTAATCATCGAAACCGTTAGCTCCAGGAAAACCATATGCTGGAACTATTGACCAATAAATTTGTTTAGAATTTTTTTGTATTGAGCACGAGATAACCAACCTCTACTAACACACTGTTTTGCAGCATATCTTCCTGCGTCATACAGACCCCGACCGATAGCAATAGCAGATGCAAGTGCACCTATATTCATATTATTACTTAATGACACTATTATTCATAAACATCTTAGCCATTATTCTATTTTTCGTGCTTTTCATTTTAATGTAAAACCTTCTTTACCTTAATTTAGTAGTTACATTTTAAGCGTTTTAACCTGAATTATTCATAAAATAAGTTAAAGCTCTGTTTAACCCAATATATGATTAATTTTGTTAATTTTTTCAATTCACATCCAAAAGATGCAACTTAAAACTACTTGAAAAGACCTGTCTGCATTGAGGTCATAAGACTTTCAGAATTTCATCACGAACAATTAAGGTTAAATGAACTTTTATTAAGAACATAAATAATACATAATTTTATTTCTTTGAATCACTCTATATAAAAAATAATAGAAAAAATCAAAAAAAAATCCTATCCTTTCATGATAGCAATACACTAACACCTACGGATACGATTTTCTAACTATTCATAATCAAGATTTCTTTTTGCCTATCGCCATAAACCCACGTTTAATCACATCAAAGAAACTTAAAGACTGTACCATATGTGCTGGATCAACGTATTCTCGAACTGCTCGCAATACTTTTTTAGGTTCTTTCGAAGAGAACGTAAATGTCCCATTTTTCTTTGTTTTAATCGCATAACGTGGAATCCATTTACCTTTAAACATCACTGAAGCAATGACTTGATCGACTTCATCCCAAGGAATTTGAATGAATTTTTTTGAATCTCGAGAATTATAAAATTCAAAGCCTTTATCGCCAATCATAATTGTTCCATAATCTGTCAGCCCCGTAAATGCAGTAGCATCAATTGTTAAATCTACTTTTGTATTCAGTGATTGAACCATACTATCCACTCCATTTCCTTTATCTTATTGTCTTCATTATACGTTGAATTACCAATTAAGCCAATAAAAAAGGTGGCTGAGACAATCATCTCCAACCACCTTTATCACATTCTTATCTTTGCTTATAGAAGTCCGATTACGTGACCAAGCACGCCGACTACGAATAAACCAAGAATAATAACGATTGGGCTAACTTTTTTCTTAAGCAACCACATACAGAAGAATGTAAGCAGAAGCGCAGCCAAACCAGGAATTAATTGATCCAAGTTATTTTGCAAAGTTGTTACTTTAGTATCTGAAAGAGCCATCCCAGAATTTACTTGTTCAAAGGCTTTTTGGATACCTACTCCGCCGTTTGGAAGTTTATCCCATTCGATGAAGGCACCTTTGTCTAATTTAACTTCCGATACAACTGGTAGGAATTTAATCGATACCCACCGCTGTACTAACGCTGCCAGTACAAACATTCCGAGAATTGACGCACCTTTTGTGATATCTTGTAATAATCCACCTGAAAGATCTTCTGTGATTTTAGAACCGGCTTTGTAACCAAATTCTTGCGTATACCACATGAATCCCCAACGAATTAAGTTCCACGCTACGAAGAAAATAATTGGTCCAAGAATGTTACCACCCATTGCTAATGATGCTCCTAAAGCTCCTAACATTGGACGTACAGTAAACCAGAATACTGGATCACCAACACCAGCTAAAGGACCCATCATACCAACCTTAACCCCTTGAATAGCTACATCATCAACTGGTGCTCCATTAGCGCGTTCTTCCTCAAGCGCTAAAGTAACTCCAAGGATTGGTGAAGCGATATATGGGTGAGTATTAAAGAACTCTAAGTGACGTTTTAATGCTGCCGATTGATCTTCTTTACTTGTATATAATTTCTTAATTGCTGGAATCATTGAGAATGCCCAACCGCCATTTTGCATACGTTCATAGTTCCAAGAACCTTGGATAAACGTAGAGCGCCATGCTACAGCTAAACGATCTTTTTTAGTTAATTCAATTCTATCTTTTGTTAATCTAACTTCTTCTGCCATTTCTCTTTCTCCTCCTTCTGGATTAATAATCGTTTAAGATATCACCGAGTGGATCGCCAGAGCTTCCTCCACCGCCACTATTTGAAGAACCACCCATTTTAGAAAGGTTCAAGTAAATAAGAGCTAATGCGATACCTAACGCACCAAGTGCAATCAGTGTTAATTGAGAAATTGCAGCTACTACGAAACCGATAATGAAGAATGGCCATACTTCTTTTGTTGCCATCATATTGATAACTAACGCATAACCAACGGCAACAACCATACCACCACCGATTGCCATACCTTCAGTTAACCATGCAGGCATTGACTCTAAGAATGAACGTACTGTTTCTGCTGGAATAAATAAAAGTGCTCCTGCAGGAATTGCGATACGAATCCCTTGCATACATACTGCAAGAATGTGTAACATTTCGATTTTTCTGATATTGCCTTCTTCTGCTGCTTTATCCATCATGTGAACAATTGGAACAGCAAGAGTACGAACGATCATTGTTAAGAATAAACCTGCAACTGCAAGTGGTACTGCAATTGCGATTGCTGATGGAACACCTTTAACACCTTGTCCACCTAATACTAAAATAATTGCTGATGCAACCGATGCTAATGCAGCATCTGGTGCTACGGCTGCTCCAATATTTGCCCAACCAAGTGCAATCATTTGAAGTGTTCCGCCAAGAACGATACCCGCCGTTAAATTACCAGTTACTAAACCGATAAGCGTACACGCTACTAGTGGTTGATGGAATTGAAATTCATCTAAAATCCCTTCCATACCGGCTAGAAAAGCAATAAGAATTACTAAAATTATTGATATAATAGACATAATAGCCTCCTGTTTGATTTAATGTGTCTTTATTTTGCGTTAGCTAGTTCAGCCTTCGCTTTTTTAAGAATTTCGTCCATATTTGCGCTTGAATCATTCGGTACTTTACGAACATCAAACTTAACGCCTTTTTCTTCCATTTTTTCAAATGCAGCAACGTCATCTGCTCCCATAGAAAGAACCTTACTTACAACAACTTTTCCAACTGAGTGAGCCATTGAGCCAACATTAACTTCTTTAATTTCTACGCCACCTTCAATTACTTTAAGAACATCTTGTGGGTTTTCAAATAATAGCAATGCTTTTGTATTACCAAAACGAGGATCTTTTGCAATCTCAATCATTTTGCTAATTGGAATAACATTTGCCTTAACTCCTGGTGGTGAAGCTTGCTCGATTAATTTCTTACGCAATTCATCTTTAGCAACTGCATCTGAAACAACGATAATACGGTTTGGTAAAGTTGATTTTGTCCATGCTGTTGCAACTTGTCCATGTAATAGACGAGAATCCACACGCGTTAAGACTAATTTCAATTTGCCATCACCAACAACTGTTCCTGGAGCAAGTGATCCTTTTGGTTGACCATCTTCAACTGGTTTAGCTGCTGCTTCTTGAGGTTCTAACTCCTCAGGTTTAATACGAACGCCCTCTTTTGCTGTTTCAAGAATGTGTGCAGCAATTTCATGCGCAGACGTCATTGAAAAACGAGAAGCATAGGCTTCAATTACCATTGGTAAATTCATACCAGCAACAATTGCCCACTTATCTTTGTGCTCTTCAAACAATGTATTTGCTTGATTGAAAGGTGTTCCACCCCATAGATCGACTAAGAATAATACTTCGTCTTGATTATCAAAAGATGCAATTGCTTCTTGCATTTTTGCTTTTACATCATCTGGACCTTCACTCGGCATTAATGTAATTGCCTTAACATTTTCTTGTTCGCCAAAGATCATTGCGCCAGATTGCAAGATGCCTTCAGCAAATTCTCCGTGACTTGCTAGGATAATTCCTACCATCTCTCTACCTCCTAAATAAATTCTCTTTTCTTTTAAATAAATACACTCTATCAAAAGACTGTATCTATTTTTTAACAGTTTGCTCCATCTCTAGAACAACCGCCTCCTCTCAATTCTCCTTTTTATTTTTAAGCTATTGAAGTTTAGCTTTTTTCAACATTTCCATCAAACTTTGCTTACTATCCGTAATGACTTTACGAATCTCTAGCTCAATTCCTTGCCCATCTAAATAGTTAAAAGCCTCTAAATCAGTAGCATCCACAGCAATTGTATTGGATATCATTTTCTTACCGGTCGTGTATCCCATTGCACCAATATTAATTGATGGAAAATGAATTCCTGCCTTGACTATTTCTGAAACTTCTACTGGATTTGTAAATAGCAAGATCACTCGAACATCGTTGAATAAGTGGTTTGAATGGACTTCAATCATTTTAGCAACCGTAATGACATTGACCATAATTCCTGGTGGCGCTGCTTGTTGCAACAAAGTTTTGCGTAAATTATCTTTAGTTACAGCATCACTAACGACTATAATTCGTTGAATGTCTAATCGTTTTGCCCAAACAGTAGCGACTTGACCATGAATCAATCGATCATCAACTCTTACTAAACGAATATCAATTCCCAACAGAACCCCTTCTTTCTAATATATTCTGTTGTCCACATTATATATAAGCAATTTCCGTGCCAACTTTAGTGTATCGTTAATAAACACTGATAAAATAGCGATTTAAAAACAAAAAAATAGTGTATCCTTTGTAAAGGATACACTATTCTAACTACGCATCTAGTGTATTGTTTATAATCTGCACTAAATAATACACTTCTTCTTGAGGAATCTTAATTAATAACGCATCTTCCACTATTTCAACGATTTTTTCGACTTGTTTAAACTCTTTTGTTTGGTATATCTCGATCTGATCTTCAGGAACTGTTAAATAGTCTTGCCTTAAAACCCGCTCAACCATACCTCCCAAATGCATCATCATATTAATCGTAAATGCTTGATTCACTTCTTCAAGAAACACTGAAGTTACTTCCATTGTAAACTCCCAAAAAGGTTCCATCACTTTTTCTGAATTAATAAAAACAAAGTTATTTCGTAAATAATCTTCACAAATTTGCCAAGACTGTTTTTCGTCTAAAACAACGGGTTCAAATTGATTATCTGCATCCAATATCAATTCTTGTAAAATGTATTTTGCTTCACCTGAAAATAACAACTCCATTGGTATATATCGAACGCCAATCTGAGGATCGACAATGCCAGTTACTGCAATTAATTGATAATTCGTTTGTAATTCTTTTAGGACTGTATCCATCTCAACAATTGAAATAGGTAACACCTCTAACTCTTTTTCACCGGCCTCATCTAGATACTTCTCAATCACCTTTTTCATTCGCTGAGCTGTACCTTTTCCAGAGGCACAGATAGCAACAATCGCCTTCTTTAAGTGTTGTGTTGAAACAACTTTTTCTGGATTTTCATCTTGATCCACTGTATTACTGTACCCACGGAAACTCTTTAACGATTGAAAAAGAACATCTAAATCAGTATCTAACAACTCTGTCTTTCTGGCAACTTCTAAAACTAAAGCCGTTGTAACCATATCCACTGTTCGGACTTGAACCCCGGTTCGACGATGGATTTCTTCACTAAAAGTTCCTAGCGATCCCATATCTACTAATAAAATAACACCACTCCCACTATTAACAGCATCAACGGCATTAATAATTTCTTCTAGTGCAACTCGAGGTTTCATCTCTACAGGCATATCCACCGCCACCAAATTATCACTTCCAAACAGCTGCCTAACAACTTGAACCATACTAGTAGCCGTACTATTTCCATGAGCCGCAACAACTATTCCAATGCGCCCAGTAGCCTTTTCCTTCTTCAAAGAAACGAGTAATACTGTTAAATAATCAACTTCTTCAAGAGGAATTTCAATCTGGTAGCTTTCCAGAATTAAGCCCTTAATGTCTAAAGCGACTTCATACTCTGCCGGATATTTTTCAACCATTTTCTTAATACTATCGTTGCTGTTCAGCTCTCCTTGGTTATCTAGCTGATGACGTTTTAAGAAAGAACTAATATGCAAACTCATAGCGTAAATAAAATTCACTTGAAAGGTATCATTCAGCTTATTTTTGGCTACCTCATATATCCTTTTCGTTAAATCAATCACTTTTTGCTCTACAATCTCAGCCAATTTTTTCTCAATATCAAATGTTAATCGATGATCTTTATAGAAGGATTTTAAATGAACATTAATATCCGTCATAATAAATTGGTTGATAGAATCTTGATCGACACCGTCGTCCTTCAGCAATGCGGCTTTTTCATCAATGATTTCATATAAATTGTAAGGCAATTCATAGGAATCTACTAACGGACGCAGTAAATTTTGATCAGGGAAAACTTCCATAACCGGCTCTAAATCTTGAGCTAACTCAGCTAAAAATTGGCGATCATTCGCTAATTGACTTAAACCTATCTTGATTTCTTCAGTTAAATCCTCTAACGTAATCAGAATCTCTTCTTTATCCATATGGCTTAGAAAACTTCGGGCGCAAATCAACTGAATATTTGATTTTAATTGCCCAACATTGCCGTAAGTAACACTGCCAATTAAAGCTTTTACTACATCCTCTGTTAACAAAATTTTCCGTTGAATTCGTTCTGCTTCAATTCCTACCATTAACTTAACTAGATCAATCTTTTCTTTAGTTTGACGTTGATTAAAACCTGGAAGTTGAATGTTAATAGGAATCCTTCGTACAAATGTACTCAATAAATAAGAACTCGTATCTTCCGTTGTCGCACAAATAATGCGGACATCCGCCTGACGCTCCTTCGCCGTTTCACCTAAGCGATTGTAGCGACCATTATCCATAAAATAAAAAATCATCTCTTGACCCTCTGGTGGCAATCGATGAATCTCATCTAGAAAGAGCATCCCGCCATCTGCAAGAGCAATCAGTCCATCCTTTTCCTTCGTAGCTCCAGTAAATGCCCCAGCAGCATAACCGAATAGATGACTCATTAACAGTTCTGAATTATGGGCATAATCTGCACAATTAAAAACCACTAATTCCTGAGGACCCTTAATCAACCCTCTATCCCTCGCAAACTCAAACATAATATGAGCAAAATGAGTCTTTCCTGAACCTGTTGCGCCAGTTATCAAGCAATTCAAACCCTTAGGTGGATAGAGAATCGCTGCTTTTGCTTGTTCAATTGGAACTTTCATACTTCCATTTACCCCAATTACTTTTTGAAAAATATCTGTTGGTTCATTGGCTTTTTGAGTATTTCGTGGACTGAGCTTTATTAATTTAGGTGTTGATTTCGTGACAAGCCCACTCTCAATATAACGAACCGGTCGACCTTCGATTTTAGCCAATAAACCATCTTTCACAAGTTCATTTAAATCCTTACTGGCATTGGAACGTTGAATACCAAAAGATTCCGCTACCTCATTTGTTGTCACACCAGCAGAACCAGATGCTACTTCGTCCATATTTAACTCTTTTGATTTCTGGCTAACATATAGATAGATTTTCTCAATCCGCTTCACCTTTTCTCCACCCTCTTTTTAGATACCTTCTTGCCTATCCCTGACTTTATTCAATCTCACTCCTATCCTATCATAACTTTATAAATAGTTAAAATAATTTGTTGTAATACCATTTATTGGCTAAATATTATTATATAAATAACAAATTCATCTTAAATGAATTAACTAAAACTATATTCTACTCATCATAAAAATCCAGTCAAAGTCCATTTAACAATAGTACTTTGACTGGATTTTTAATTAAACAAATTTTATTTTTTCACTCTTAGCTTCATTGAATCAATAGTCTATCCGTACAAGACGAGATAAACTACAGCTAACCTATCATTTTTATATGCGAAACCTAAACTCAAGTCACTTAAACCAACTATTCAAAACGACCTCATTCAGCAAATAACATGACGATTCCAAATGAAAAAGAAATACAATTTTGACTCTATCTAAATTGTATCTCTTTTTGGCTCTACTTTATTGACATCTGTCCAATATACACCTTTTTACAAGTTTCTATTCTTTTCAATAGATATTCTATTAACTTTATTACTTTTTTCTTGTTGAAGACGTTGACTTTGCAGCGTAGCTTCATGATATTGGATCATATCAGTCACCATATCAACGTATGCAAATGTATCTCTTATTAATCCAGTCATTTGATGGTTAATCTCGTCTATTTGCTTCATTGCTCGCATGACTTCAAGTGGTTTGTCAGGATTCTCTTTCAGAATTTGTTGAGTTAATTGCGGTCTTATTCCTTTCCAATTTTTTTCAAGAATATCTGGAGGAACTCTTTTCTTTGTCATAATGCTTCATCCTTTCACTATTTCCCCTTGAACTAGTAACAGATTCAAGTGTTCTTATAGCTGGTCAAACTGTTTTGAGGATTCTTTAAATGCTTTTTTTACTTTTTTAACCCATTCGCCTTTTGCAGAAGTGCTGAAGCTTGATAAATAGCTTGTGCTGTTACTTTTCAATTCTTCACATTTTGTTTCTTTTATTTGTTCTAGCATTCGTTTTCTATTTTCAGAAGTCGCATAACTCTGACTTGCAATAAATGTACGGATCAAACTTTTTTCAAGATTTTTACGAATATCTAATAAAGATTCTTTCATAATGTCGATCATATCGCCAATCATTTAATCGTTTCCTTTCTTTTTAGCAACGTTAAGTCTTCCTCATAAAAATTCCGTCTTTTTTGATACTGGGCCGAAAGATCCTCTTGTTCATCTTCCAACTTTTGACGAGTGTTTTTCACAACCATAAATCCATCTTCTTGTGCATGTTCAAGCATCTGATAGGCTTGGCGTATGTCCAGTGAATCCCGGTATTCTTGCTTTTGAAACAGATAGCTTACATAATCTCCAAGCTCCTCTATCCCTCTTTGAAAGTGAGTTTTTTCTTGTAATGCTTCATCTATTGTTCCGTCTATCAGCTTTATTCCTTTTTTGTAGTCTGTTTCCAGTTCGTCTAATTTTTTAATCACTTTTATTTTTTCGTCCATTACGCACTTCCTAACTGGCTTGCTAACTCTTGGTCCATTTTTAATTGTGTAGCTATTGATTCGGTAATTTGTACAAGCAGCGTGTCATACTTTTCTTCAATTAAAGTCAATTTTTGTAGCGAATCATCATATTCTGTTATTGGTTTTCCAACAATAGTAGATACAGTCGCTCCACCGTTAGCTAAGGCCTCAATCATTTCTATCTCTGACAAATGCGCCCCTACCTCTCTGGCACTTTCCAAAGATTCTTTCCATAAGGTTCCAGCATTTTCGATACCTTTTACATAGATTTTTTTCAGCTCAGAAATGTCATGTTTGACGGTTTGTTTCATTCCTTCAATAATAGACAAGGCTTCAGCAGAATCTAAAAAAACTTCTTGGGAAGCAGATAATTTTCCACCACCAGTAGCCATAAACTTTTTTTTAAGCGCAAAAAGAGCCTCAAGCTCATGATTCACTTTAGCTTTTGCCAATTCAATTGCGCCTTTTTTATCGGTTAATACATTTCCATGCTTATCGTACTGATAGCCACCCCACATATGCTGATCAACAGCCCCTACTTTTTTTGACGATACATAAATAGAATGACCAACTGTTGGTTTTCCTGCACCATAACCAATAGGAACTAAGTCTTTTGGATCAACATAATTGTACAATTTATTTAATACTGTTAATCTATCAGCGGTGTTTTGCTGCTGTAGCGTTAAGGTCGAGTACAGATTAGGACCTTGATAAAAGTACCCTCCACCTACTCTAGAAAGAGAACTTTCAGGCAAATCTGCAAGTGAATATTGTGCATTCATTGATCCTAACGAGTGTCCATAAACATAAACTTGGGCATTTGGATATAATGCTAATGCATTTTTTAACGTTTCGGCAGATGACACTAATTGAGGCGTTGGCTTACCTTGAACAGTCCCCATAACTTGGCTAGTTAAACTAATATCATTTACCATCCAATCTTTATAGACATCTGAAAATTCTGTAGTGATTTTATCTGGAGACGTAGAACCTCGATAAAGAATTATTATTTCTTTTACTTGAGAACGTTCTTCCAATGAGAATGTCGTGGGAACATATGTATCTGTGATGACAAAAGATTGTTCACCTGTAGGTTTATCATTTATTTGAGAAACGTAGCCAACTATTTTTTTTCCATTATTTATTGTAACTTTTCCACCTAACTTTAAGTTTTCATATTCTTTTTTTGCTATTTTCATTTTTTCTTTATCGGTATAGATATTACTCATAGGACTCACCATCTATTTTTTTTGTAAGAACTCCAGATAAATTGATTCCGTCGCCTTCTATTTGTTCGTTTCTTTTTTCAAGATTATATTCTGCCGTTAAATTGTTGTCTTTATTGATAATTAGCGTGATATTTATCCCACCCATAGGATTGTGCTCAATGCTATCATAATCAATTTCGTAAGATTGAATCACACCTTCTGGGGTCAATGCCTTCTGATCTAAATTTTTCAAACCATTTTCAAAAACTTGCTTTGCTCCATCGCTTTTAACAACCGCTATCATTTCTTCCTGTATTTTTTTTGAATCCATAACTATCTTTCCTCCAATTCCTAGACAAATAATAACTATAATTCCAATAAGTAAAATCAGTTTGTTTTTCAATTACATCCTCCTTTTGCCTAGTTTAATTAAACCACACAAGTTATTCAAAAAGCAATCTAATCTACTAGTTTCTTAATAAAAAAATATCCAATTAACTTGTATGAAATTATTTTTTTATTATTTTAATTTCTCCCCGCTATACCCACACAGTAAAACAACAATCAAACTAACGAGTGTCCATAAACGTAAACTTGGGCATTTTTTAACGTTTCAGTAGATGACAAAAGATTGTTCACCTGTAGATTTATCATTTATTTGAGAAACGTAGCCAACAGAAGTCATATTATCAATTGCTACTTTATCTTTAATTTTCAAAGGGTCATATTCTTTTTTTGCAATCTGAACTTTTTGATCATCTGTATATAAATTACTCATTTTTAACCTCCTAACTTTTTGTCTAGTTCATAAGAATAACCAGAGATAATTGCTTTATTATACTCGTCATTATCTTTATCCAAATTGAAATAAATATATAGATTTTTATTGTTATTAACTATAATAATACCATTTATCCCACCCATAGGATTGTGCTCAATGCTATCATAATCAATTTCATAGGATTGAATCACACCTTCTGGAGTCAACGCCTTCTGATCTAAATTTTTCAAACCATTTTCAAAAACTTGCTTTGCTCCATCGCTTTTAACAACCGCTATCATTTCTTCCTGTATTTTTTTTGAATCCATAACTATCTTTCCTCCAATCCCTAGACAAACAATAACTATAATTCCAATAAGTAAAATCAGTTTGTTTTTCAATTACATCCTCCTTTTGCCTAGTTTAATTAAACCACGCAAGTTATGCAAAAAGCAATCTAATCTACTAATTTCTTAATAAAAAAATATCCAATTAACTTGTATACAATTATTTTTTTATTATTTCCATTTCTTCCCACTATACCCACACAGTAAAACAACAATCAAACTAACGAGTGTCCATAAACATAAACTTGGGCATTTTTTAACGTTTCAGTAGATGACAAAAGATTGTTCACCTGTAGATTTATCATTTATTTGAGAAACGTAGCCAACTATATCTTTTTCTTTTCCAATTTTAACTGGATCTGATTCTTTATAGGGCTTATACTCTTGCTTAGCAATATCTTCTCGTTGTTCATCCGTATAGCTCTTACCCATTAATTTTTATCCTCCAGTAGTTTTTCTAACTCTGAAGAATTTCCACCACCATCATCAACCAATATATTTTCATTATTTTTATTTAGTGTAAAAAATACATATAAATCATTTTTTTTATTAGCTAGTAGAGTAACATTTATCCCACCCATAGGATTGTGCTCAATGCTATCATAATCAATTTCGTAAGATTGAATCACACCTTCTGGGGTCAACGCCTTCTGATCTAAATTTTTCAAACCATTTTCAAAAACTTGCTTTGCTCCATCGCTTTTAACAACCGCTATCATTTCTTCCTGTATTTTTTTTGAATCCATAACTATCTTTCCTCCAATTCCTACACAAACAATAACTATAATTCCAATAAGTAAAATCAGTTTATTTTTCAATTACATCCTCCTTTTGCCTAGTTTAATTAAACCACACAAGTTATTCAAAAAACAATCTAATCTACTAGTTTCTTAATAAAAACGTAGCTAACCTGAATAATTCATACAGATAGTGGATTCGCAACACCTGAATTATATGAACTTTGTGGTATACACTCCGCTTAAAATCCAATAGTAAGCTGAGCAATTCATTACCATTAAGGATAATCACAAGTGAGCTAAGAAAAAAGTTCATTACTATAACACCACTTATCAAGCAAAGGCGTGGAAAAGAATCAGAAGGATTTGCATAAAATCAACCAGAGAAGCAGGTGCATTGCTTTTTAGACATGAATTCATCATTACCAATTCCTTAAAGGATGTCTTTCCAGAACTTGTTTTATCGGATTCTACAAAATATTCAGGTACTGCAGTGTTCATTGGGTAATTAAAAAAATCGGTAACCATTCCTAAGATGAGTGCGCCCAAAATGAGGTTTTCCTTGAATTTCATCCGTTAGCAAAAAGAAATTAGCTCATTTAGAAGAGTAGGATTGAGAAAAAGAACCATTGACTATAAAACGAAATAGAAGATTGGCAAAATTCAGCCCTTTATAAAAAGTATGAATTATTCAGGCTAAACTATATTCCAATCATCATAAAAATCCAGTAAAGTCCATTTTAAAATGGTACTTAGACTGGATTTTTAATTGACAACATTTATTTTTTCACTCTTAGCTTCATTGAATCAATAGTCTATCCGTACAAGACAAAAAGCCTACTTCAAGACGAGATAAACTACACCCAACACAATCACAATAGCTATTAAAATAAGAGTATCCTTCCATGTAGTCCGACTAGTCGGATCTCCACCGGGCATTCCCTCCACTGTTCTACGGGCACTTTCAATACCTGTAGAAATCCGATCTTCCTTTCGCCTTTTAGTCACTGACTCTCCTCCTCTTTTTCTCCCCTATATAAACCTCACACTAGTTGAATGCATTTTCTACTTAAACTATAGCACGTTAAATCAGTTCATCCAACTGTTTTCCTAATCATTTTCTAATCTTTTGTAGTTCTTGTCTGAAATTTCTGACAACTATTCTTCAAAACATTCATTCTAGATGACACAATCCACTTGTTGACACATTTATAGATAAATAGTCTAACTTTTAACAAATTCATCATAATTTTCTCAAATTTTTTTACTACTTTCAACATACTTTCTTCACATTTTCTGGATATACTTTCATTATACCAAAACAACAACCAAACTAACTTTTCATTTTTTCATTACAACTCCTCCAAAGTGTAATGAAGGCCATGATTCCAGAGTACTACTCAGAACCATGGCATCTCCTTTTTGCTACCTGACTCTCCATCAGGTAGCTTTTTTATTTAGCCTTTTTCCTTCACTTCTCGCAATAATTCTTCATACCACTTCAAGTTCACCAAATGGTGCGCTAAAGAATTTTCCAACATTTTAGCAAAACTAGGCAAGACCGTTCCCCGATGTTCCAACGTTTTTTCCAAATTAGTAATTTTTTCTTGCGTTTGCTCCATTTGAATTTGAATTAATTTTTCAAATTCCTTACTATTATAATGTTCTTCAAATAGCATCGGTGCATAAAAAGATAAATTCACATAGTCTGTTTGAGAACCATATTTGTACATCAACTTCTGAAATTCCTGATCACCCAACGTAGTAATGATATAATTATGTGTTTCTTTGGACTGCTTTACTTCATCGTCCACTCGTCGAATCAATCCTTTTTCTTCCATTTGCTGTAAATTATAGTAAAATGAACCCTTCGTAAAGTTAACCACATACTTATAGTTACGGTCTTTCATCAAAGATAACAACTCATATCCATATGTTCCCGGATGTTCTTTTAATAAACCTAAAATTAACAATGGAATCATGCTTCGGCACTCGCCTGAATCACTTGAAATTTAGCAATAAAATCCTCATAATCTATTTTTCCTAATGCAAAATCATAGCTAATCATATAGATTTTTTCATTTATTGTACGCTCCCGATTTTCATCAATCTTAGGCGCCCTCTCTTCATTCTCCAAAGGGATTAAAATATCCTGCATTTGATCAAATGCCGCAAAGTAACGCAGCCCAAATTTCCGTTGAGAAATCGCATTAATATGGATACCATCTGGATTGGCTGTTAGATTTTCAGCAGTAACAAAATAACAATTCTCTTCATTTAAAGCAAATCGTCTCAACACTTCATTGATTTCTTTGTACTCAGTACACATTGCTCCAAATCCACTCTGACCTAGATAATCTCCAAGCCCACCGATAATAATTGGCAGATTCGGTGCATTTAAATCCTTTCGTAGCTGAGTAAAAATAGTTAGAAGTTTTTGGTAATATTCTTGATATTTCCCACCAAAACTGTCACTTTCCCCTTGATGCCATAAAATACCAGCTAGTTCACTTGTTTCCATTGCAAATTGAGCTTCACGAATAGCATGTCGATACAAAATTCCGTCGATTGCCCATTCATCCATTGAACTTCCACCTTCAGCACAAGGAATTAAGCCAATTTCTTCTTGATGCTGATTCCACCATGCCGCTGCAAAAGAGCTTGCTAAACTCACACCTGAGACACTTCGATCATAATTAATTGGTTCATCTGCCATTTGCCATCTACCATTACGCAGCATTTTGATTTGTTCATTATATATTGGCGGAACATCCTGTACAAATCCACGACCTGCCATATTCGATTGTCCTATCATTAAAAAAGATTTCATTATTTTCACTCCATTCTAAAAACTCACATAGTCTAATTAGACCAACAAACCCATTATAGTCTAATTAGACTATTTGTCAATTCATTTTGCACATTCATTTATCAAACTTCTTTACCAATTTCGGCATACTTTCTTCATATTTTCTGGCTATACTTAACTCATACCAAAACAACAACCAAACTAACTTTTTTCATTTCATTTTTCATTACAACTCCTCCAAAGTGTAATGAACGTCATAGTTCTAAAGGATACTTTAGGGTTATGGCAACTCCTTTTTGCCACCTGACTCTCCATCAGGTGGCTTTTTTATTCAGTTTGAAGAATAATAAAGATATCTTTAATTTATAGAAATAAGGTTGTAGTAGCATTCCCTTCGTACTATACTTAACTAAATTCACCTACATTAAACTACAGAGGGGCTTAATCAATGAATGCTGAACTTTTTATTATTGAATTGCTATCTGCTAAGAAACAAATTATCCAGCACTATAAAAAAGGATATAAGCAGCTATTATTACTGCTCAGCTTTACTTTTTTAATTACAACAATTTTCTTTTTTGGTATTGCAACACTGACTTTTCGTCATTTTCAATTCTTAAATGGTAGAGTCAGTTATTTTTATCGACTTAATAATCTTTATCATTTTTCTATTTTTATTGGTGCCTTTATTAGCTTAATCTGTATCATTCTCTTTCTAACTATTTTAATAAAATCTTTTTTGATTTCAACGAACTTTACAAATTGGCTGGATAAGCATGTCATTAAAATTATGGATTTAACACCACTATGGCAAGATACTGATTATTATTATGTATCTTCTGCTAAATCAAGTAAAAAGCAAAAAAATATTCCCATTAAAAAAAAATCTTGCCATCTTTTAACAATGACTCTTGATGGGAAAAAAATCATGATTGGACAAACACCATTTATAGTCGGAACTTTTTTAACTAGGATTTTCATCTTAGACAATGATCCTATTCCTCTACCTAATGATACTAAAAAAAGAGGAAGTTGGACTAAAAACAGCCTAATTTTAACCAGTATTTGCCTTTGTATAGGAATAATAAGCGCTTATTATTATGGGACTCATACAATCACGATTAATGAATGGGATAATGCAACTAAAACCCAAGGGCAAACTCCTAATAAATTCAATCCAAATGAAATGAATACCACTAAACCCAACACCACTGAATCTGGTGACTTAACCGTTCAAATAGTTCAAGCTCCCATAAATAAAATCAGCGCTGTAAATAATTTATATTTTGACAAAAAAACAAATGAACTGTATATGACAACTGACTCTGGTACAAATTGGCAGTTCATTCCGATTAAAGCAGGCTGGCTACGAGGTGGTGATTACACACTAACAACTGGCGAAGTTTCTCTTGGTTATTGGATGGATAAAACTTATGAAGTCTCGCGCAATTTTTCATGGTTCCTATATTCACCTGATAATAAGGCTGTTTACCTGCTATCTTCAACTGACAATGGAAAAAATTGGCAGAAAAGTAGTATTGATGACAATCTTGGGAAAATTCGCTATCGAAAAGCGCTATTTTTTGCTAACGGTGCTGGTGTCGCTATTTTTTCTACTCCTGGTCCTGATGGCATGTCTTCTGAAAATATTACATTCTATACTACTGCCAATTACGGGGAAATTTGGAGCAAAAGCAACAGTACATCAATTAGCCAGCCGATTCAAAACGCTAGCTTTCTATCCCAATCTTTAGGATTTATAGCAACTCGAACAACTCTTTACTATACAAATAATTATGGACGAACGTTCAGCCAATCCTTGATTAACGTACCTGATGACTACTCAACAGAAGGGTTAGATATTTTCCAATCCCCTTACGAAGTAACAGCAACCAGCACCAGCACTCTTGAAGCTAAATTCAACTTAGTGAAAACCAAAAATATTGATATAGGAAAGATGTTTGCGTGTCTCTTTAGATCTGTTGATGGCGGCGAAACTTGGACATTTGTACAACCTATATCTCAAATTGAACATACAAATTAATACCAAACCTTCTAAATTATCCTTCATAATTTAGAAGGTTTTTTTCGAGTATGTATTTTCTTCTTTTTTATGATAAGATAAGAACACGCTACGAGGAGGAATATACATGGTTCGTCGTTTGAAAAAAATAAAAAATGTTGCTACGGGATTACGCTTCTAAGCCCAAAATACACTAAACTTAGAAGCGAGGACATTTATTTTATGAAGCATTTTAACAATTGGTCTGAAACCAAATATTTGAAAGACATCGTCACTAATCCACTTATTGAAGTTGGAGAATTCTCTTATTACTCTGGCTATTACGATAATCAAGATTTTGAAGACGGCTGTGTTCGTTATCTATGGGGCGACAAAAAAACCAAAGATTTATTTAATCCAATAAAAGATTTTAGCTGGGAAATGGATAAACTGATTATTGGTAATTATGTCTGCATTGCCAGTGGGGCAACGATATTAATGGGTGGCAATCACAATCATCACCCTGATTGGATTACGGTCTATCCTTTCGCAAATCATATTCAACAGTCCTATCTACCAAAGGGCAACACCGTTATTAAAAGTGATGCATGGATCGGAATGAATGCTATGATTATGCCTGGAATCACAATTGGTGAAGGGGCAATTATTGCTGCTGGATCGGTTGTGACAAAAAACGTTCCACCCTATACAATAGTAGGAGGAAATCCAGCGACTTCCATCAAAAAAAGATTTTCTAAAAAAGAAATTGAGTTATTATTAGAAATACGTTGGTTTGATTGGACCCTTCAGCAAATTACACAAGCTGAATCTATCTTAATGAGTGGCTCAATTGCAAAACTATATAACTACTATCAAGAAAATATAAACGGCTAAAAAAATAAAACGATGCTAGAATATTCAGATAATCTGACATTCTAGCATCGTTTATTTATATTACAAGGCTGTTCCTGACGAATCGGTCAATGTCACTTGACCCGCTGGTGTTACGCGATAAAATCCAACAGTCCCAGATCCACCTTGATTTTTAATTGATTGACTTGTGATCGAGAATAAATAATCACTCTCAACCATTTGAGAAAATTTAATGATAAACTCGTTTTCATCTTTATACGTAGGCTCAGCTTCTCTTATTCTTACAATAGCTTCGTCTTGATTAGTAATTGTTCCACTCGCCTCACTGCTTGATGAAGATGAAGGCGCTACACTACTTGCTACACTGCTTGATGAAGATGAAGACGCTACACTACTTGAATCTTGACTAACTTCAGATGATTGCACGCTAGCTTCAGAATTTTTACTAGATGATTCATTACTACTATTGCTAGAAGAAACTGAAGATGAACTCGATGAATTATTGCTATTGCTTGTATCAGAATTGCTAGCTCCATTTGAACAACCCACTAAAAGTCCTGCCGATGCTAAAATAACTAAAAATGTCCATTTTTTCATTAATTACTCCTCCTTTTTATAAGCTAATTATACCCCTCATTCATGTAGCTAAACAAGGCTCTAATACAATATTTAAAGAAACTTAAAAAATTCCATCATTTTATCAAACTTCTTTACCAATTTCGGCATACTTTCTTCATATTTTCTGGCTATACTTAACTCATACCAAAACAACAACCAAACTAACTTTTTTTATTTCATTTTCTTCATTACAACTCCTCCAAAGTTTAATGAAGGTCATAATTTTAAAGGATACTTTAGAACTATGGCAACTCCTTTTACCACCTGACTCTCCATCAGGTGGTTTTTTTGATTTTAATTAAAATTATCATGTACTCTTACTTCATAATCTTCCGTAAAATCAATGACAAAGTAAACCATAAAACGACACTAATCACAATCGTAATCAACCATCCCATGACATTGTGCTCTAACGGCAAAGGCATATTCATTCCAAAAAATCCGGTAATAATAGTTGGAACTGTCAGTAAAATAGATAACACCGTCAATATTTTCATGGTATCATTCAAGTTATTATTTAACACATTGTTATACGTCCCTGAAATCTGCTGCAGAATTTGAGAAGTTAATTGAGTCATTTCTACTAATTGTTTCGCTTCAATTGAAGCATCTTCAAGTTGTTCTTTTTCTGAGTCGTCTAGCTTCTTGTAAATCGCATGGGTTCTCACTTGCTCTAACAGCACGACATTTTGCTTAGATGCTGAAACTAAATAAACAATCCCGATCTCTAAATCCGATAGTTCTAGCAAATTTTGCTTAGTTGTTTTTTCTTTTAATTTATCATTAATTTTCTTGCGATCCTTATCCATCTCTTCCACTAAGGGAAAATAAGAATCGGAAATCATAAATAAACTGCTGAATAGAAATTTAAAAGTTGAAATAGTTGGATATTTGCTTAGATATTGCTTCATCATTTTGGCAACATAGGCATTTTTGTCATTACTCACAGTTATCAAGACATGATCCTTCACTAAAAAAGTCATTGGAATAGTTTCATAGTGATTCTCAATTTTTTCTTGATTTGGAACATTATAAATCAGCACAAATGTATTAGACGACTCATCATAATCAATATGGGCTCTTTCATTTTTATCTAAAGAATATGCTAAAACTTCACTATCAATACCATATCCTTCATATAGTTTAGATAATTCTTCGCTATTTGTCGTATTGATATCAATCCATTCACACTTATTTTCATTAAAAGTTGTTTTATTAATCATCCGCTCAGCTCCTGTTATTTATGAATTTTTTAGGCAAATAAAAAAACGATTTATGCTACAATTTTATCTACTATTAAGTAACCGCCAGTTTTATTGTATTCTTTAATCTATCATAATTCAACAAAAGACCAAGCACATCAAAAAACCGGAGACATCTGCCTCCGGCTAAAATTTATTTTTCTATTGGGAATCTCTTTCTTTTCCCAAACCAAGCAAACGATAAAAGAACACTTATTACGCCAACTAACCCTACATAATAGTTAACTTGTTCCCCCGTTTTAGGAAACTCCTCTTTTTCGTCAAATTTACTATTATCTGGTTTAGTTATATTTTCTTTTAGTATTTCTGTTTTTGGAATCTCTACTTTCGGTGTTTCTACTTCTGGTTTCTCACCAGGATCAGGAGTACTCGGATCTGGATCCACTGGTCGAATCTCTCTTTCAATGACCGTAATTGTGGCTACACTTGTTAACTGCTTACTATTTACTTGCAGAATTCGTGAAAATAATAATTTAGAATTAGCAATTATTTCAACTGTATAAGCTACTTTGTGTTCCCCTTTTTCTTGTGTATCTACCGTACCTTCAATAATCACTTGGTCAAAAGGAATTATCTGACCATCTCGGTCAGTTGCGGAGATAAAGTTATCCTTCGAGACCCATTTATCTCCAACAAATAATGTTGAATCTTTAACCACAACCGTTGATAAATCAGCCTTTACAGTGATTTTCGCAATCTGTGTTTGACTTCCATAACTATACGTCACATCATATATTCCAGCGGTAGTCGTGTCCACTGTTCCCAAAACTGTCACGTCAGCTACTGGAATGGATTTCCCATCCTTATCTGTGGCAGAAAGGAAATTATCCCCCGATTTCCATGAGTCTCCGACATAAATTGTTGAATCTTTCACTGCCAGCGTTTCTTGATTATCGACTACATGCACGATGGCTTTGGCTTCTTTACTTTGATTTTTGTACGTAATCTCATAATCGCCAACTTTAGATGTATTCACATTGCCTGAAACAACTAGTTGATCAAAGTTAACCATGTTTCCGTCTTTATCTGTCGCACTAACGAAATTATCTACGGCATTCCACGTAGTTCCGACATAGATTGTCGAATCTTTCGCTTCCACACTTGTTTGGTCAACAAGAGGCGTTAGCGGCACTTCGATTAGGTTGTTGCCTTTTGCTAACTTAATTACTTTTCCTGCAAGATATTCAGCATCAACTGAGTAATCTGCTGGCACTTTTGTCACGCGCAACGTATACTCACCCGTTAAAATCGAGTCAAAATTGTAGCTACCTGTGCTGTCCGTTACAAATTCATTTTTAGTATTAATGACATTATCTATCAATTCAAAATGAACACCAGAAACATTGATTGCTTTATCATTTTCTTGATACGTACGGAATTTCGCTTGTGCCATATAGACAATCCCTTCCGCATCTCCTTCAGAAAATTTCAAAACGGTTGCGGATGTTGTAGCTAATTTGCGACTACTTTCCATCTGATCTAATGATTCTGAACTAATTGTTGTTTCTGTATAGATTTGTCCCGCATTCGCTGATAGTGTATTATAAGCAATTTTTACATTTTTAGTTAATGTGTAATCTTTAAAATTAATTTTTATTCCTGTTGATGTTTTTTCAACAGTGTACGCTTCTCTGGGTACACCTTCAATCATGATAGAATTTAAATCCACTTGTGCATTAGTTGTTCCTTTTAATACAATTTCAAATGTAGGATTTTTAACTTTATATGTTTGATCGTCAATATTTTTTGTTGTTATGCTGTTCTGCGTAATATTTTTAATGGTTTGATTATCACTTTGTCCAACAGTTAAGATATCCAAACCCTCACTAGTAACCGTAGCTGATATTGATAATATTTGATTGCTATATAGTGGTTCTGCTGCCGTTCCTGTTATATATACGGGTGTACTACTATCAATCCAACCATTGGCACGTTTATATTCAATAATATAACGTTTGGATGTTTTACCAAAATCAAATTTATAGCTATTTTTCGCTTCATCAATCGTTATATTAGGATAATCTTTACTACCTGGATTAATCGGGTTTGAAAAATAAACACCACCACGATTCCAATATTGCGGATAAACATTTTCCACCATATCGTTGGAAATATCATAAATAGTAAACGCCACTTCTGCATTTGTCGGAACTTTTGTATTCACAATTAATGAATCAAAACTATCATTTCGAGCATTTACTAAAAATTGATTTTTACTTCCTTGAAATGTTCGCTCTGATCCTTGTTTACTACCTGTCCGAACTGAAGTATCTACTGTATCCTGACCATCTGCGCTCATCGTCACAGGTATGGTATCAATTGGAATAAAAACATCTTTGCCTAAACTATCTGGCACATAATTAAACCCTAGCGGAATATTGATTTTAAATTTAATTGGCGTTGTAAATTTGATGATTGAACCATCCGATGTTTCTGTTATAGTATAATCTTTGTCTATTTGATAATAAACAACACTTTTAGCAGGTCGTAATGACAGATATTTTGGATGTTTTACTTTAACTTCCAAATTCTCAATCGGATTAGTCGAACTTCCATCAACATGAATAGTCGTACGTCCCGTATATGCTCCATTTTGATCATAGTTTCCCCAAGCAGTTTCTACATTATTAGGATTTATAATCGAAATTGGTTCAACATATTGATCCGCAAGCAAAACAAACTCTTTATCTGGTCCAATAACTGGTGTCGATAAAGCTAGAGTTACATCTTTTTTCGCAAAAGGTATTTTTAATCCGTTTACACTAATACGTAACACGCTATCCTTCGTTGCGGTTAAAACTAATTTAGTTCCTTCATGACTAATATCAAAATAGTCTGTAATTGGCACACTACTAGATTCATTCCAAGCAGAAAATGTATAATCTTCTATCTCTTGACCATTCTGACTTTCAATGATAATTTTTTGTCCAATCGTTGTTTTTGCTGGATTGCCATAAATACCTACAGAATAGTCTCGATTACTTTGAAATCCTCCATTATAGAAAGAATTGGTAAATCTTTCCATAAGCACTTTTTGATTCAAACTCGTCTTGGCGCTAAATTCAAGGCCACCGTATTTCCCCGTAGTTCGCATCAAATTTAATGAACCAAGTTTAGTTGTTGGATAGTTCTGTGCTAAATAATATTCATAATTGGAGACACTTTCTACATAAAGATCACGAATGATTGAAAGAACATAGGCTTTTTGTGGGTTCATCGCCGCAACTATAAACGTTGTTTTAGCAACAGTATCTTCCCCAATTGTATAGTCTACACCTTTTACTAATTCTTGCTTTGTTTCAGTAAGAAGATTTCCTTTGATATCCACATCATACACATTCATTACGAGCTTTCTGTCATTTTTCCCAAGTTGAGTTCCCGGAAAATCTGCAGTTAACAGCTCTAGAGATTGATTGCCTGACAATGTACGATCTAAATTGTAGGCCACATCTCCTTCTATTCCATAGTTGTTGCGAGATTCTGTATAGCTAATTGGTTCTATGTTTTCATACAAATCAAATTTATAGGTATTTTTTGTTTGACCAGGTGTTTCAATTGTTACTAAAGGCATCTTTTCAGTGTACAAATAGCTTCTCAAATCTAATTTAAATTGAGCTTCTTTAATTCTTTGATTAAATCGAATAGTCAATGTCTTACTAGCTGCAACGACTGACCACTCTGCATCCACTCCACTTACAACTCCACTAATATCCGAATAACCTAAATAATCTGGTAAATTCATTGTATAAGTAGAACCTGGCGTGTACTCCTTATCTTCAATATTGAAATTCAAAGTCGCGACTACTGCAGTTCCATTTAGCACTCTATTCACAGACAGCTGATCATATTCTGTTCCATTTATATCTGCAATTGTCATACTCGATAGAATCTCGTCCGTTATATTAATTTGTGAACTTGAATCGGTAGCCTTTTGAATTACTGGTAAATTCAACTCAGAACTAGGTTGAATAGAATCAGGTTCTTCTTTTTCTTTACTTGAATCTTGAACTTCGTTTGGTATTTCACGTTCTACTATAGGTTTTTCGCTACTTTCTTCTTCACTCCCAGAATTGCCTAATAGATCTTCTCCATTCACTAGTTCACTCTCACTACTAGCCGTTACATCTCCATTATTCTCATTTGGAGCAACAGCGATAGCGCTAACAGTTGAACCAAATACTTGCATAATAAATACCCCAAGTACTAACAAGCTTATTCTTTTCTTTTTCATTCCAAATTATTCCTCCCCATCTTCCCCATATTTTTTATTTCTGTTCTTACATTATTTGTCCGTTTTATCTAACGATCCATTTTATATAAATAACAATAAAATAAATATTAAATAAACGAATAACTTTAACAAAGTTTACCATTCAACTTACAAAAGTCAAACTCATCTTTACAAAAAATAACGTAGTTATCAATAAAAAATAACCATGTATACATTTTCCTTATAAATTAAAATAAATTTATTTTATCATCGAATTCTAATGAATTTTCCTAACAAAATATTTTTTCCATTAATAATAAACAAACCTTATAATAGGAAAGAAAATTTTAAACTATGACCATAATTCATGAATTTCTTTGATTTACAGCTTTTTATTTTATTACTAAATAAAACACTTTTTACGCTTTTATTTTTATTTAGAATTCTTTTAAATATTTTTTTTTAATTTTTTTACATAACAAATTAAAATAAAAGGAATTTAAGATGGCAAATCAATAATTACATAATGAAAAGCAACTCATTTAAAGAGAAAAACCCTATGAAATCAACATTCTAAAAATGTGTTTCATAGGGTTTTTACTATTTAGACTGACTCATCTTAAAAAAACTATCAAAAGCGCTATAAATTATTCTGTTTTTCTAAACATCTATATTTATAACTCAACAAATAAAAGCTCCTCTTTAGACCCTTTTTTTAATTGACGTTATTTTCTATCAAAAATAGATTGCTAGTTAGCCTCTTGGTTTACGTTGAATCCGTTGTTGAGATCGAACTTCTTTGTGTTGTAATCGTTCCTCTTGCTGATGCAAACGGTCTTTTTGTTTCTCTAATTGTTCAATCTTTTGCTCTAAATTAGCTTTATCAGATTCATTGCTAGTCACTAATTGTTGCTTACATTCTGCAATTTCTTGATCAATTCGTCCTTGCCACTCACTTGTGATTTGCTTCCAACGATCAGGGTTCCTGTCATCTCCGTCACGTAAAGAATCCCGTAATAAATAAGAATAGCGTTTCATTGTATTTCCCCACAGATGATCCCGTTCTTGAAAGTATTGGGTCTGTTGTTCATTATCCAACGTATCCACAAAATTATCTTCTTCACGGTCTACAATGTTTTGCAAAAAGGCCATAATCGGTAAAATTAAATAGATAATCAATGCTACTTGACTGAAGAAAAATCCAAAGATCAGCAGCAAAATTCTGAATCCAATACTAAACATATCTTGTCGATTTAATTCATCAATCCGTCTTTTTTGTAACTTAAGGTCTGGAATCGTCTGCTTTGTCAATACAACAATTAAACGACGCATAATCAACGTCACAATCAATGTTAAAATCCCATAAATAAGAACCGTTTGTTGTGTAGTATCTTCAATTAATAAACGAGTTGCTGAGGGTACTAATGATAAAAAAAATAACAATAACATATAACTTACTAAACTTTTATTTTTTACTTGCTCAATCTGATTAAAAGCATACGCTGTCTGAAACCAAAGATTGGCTACAAAACAGAAACTAATAAAATAGATTCCCACCGCACTAAATATAGAAGGTACATTCACCGTACCATCTGTCGCATATTGAATTGGCAACTCTAACACCATAATTGTCAGGATAATTGCAATAATTGCATCTCCAAAAATAACTACTCGTTCCTTCGTAACGTCCACTCCTTCTATTATGGACTTATTATATCATGCTTCTGTATTTCATTATGTTCATTCAAGACAGTAATCAAATCTAACTCTCAAAACAATTAAGCCCTACTTCTTCCTTGTTTTATTTGATCTAACGTAAAAATGAACATTGGTAAATAATTAAAAAAGAAACTGATGCGTTGGAAAAAACCAATTTGATTCCAAGGTGAATAACCGTTAATTATTGGGATTCGAGCCACACCATAAATAAGAGCGAATACAAAACTGATTATTGTTAAAATAAAATACAGCCGAGCGTAACTAGCTCGTCCTTGCTTTCGGTAAAGAAAAAACACGAAGCATGGAAAAAGTAAAAAGCCCGTATAACCTAAAGCTGATCCAATATTATGAACCCATGTCGAAAAATTCCATGTCGCTTCTTCCGTGTTAATACTAAACAACCCCGTAAATAGACAATCGCCAATCCCGTAAAATCCAACCGCTAGTGTTACGAATATTGCTAGCTTAAGGGAAACAATTTTAATTGTTTGATACAACGCAGGCAATGCTAAAACAAAGAATAAACCTGACACCGTCGACCAAATGAGAAATGCCATACGAACAGGACTATCCACATCACCAAACACACTGATTACCATTTTCATTTGATTCATTTTCGGGAAAAACACACCGAGAACATACGGTGTCAAAAAATCACTGACAATACCTAACATAAAAAAATAAAAACCATATTTTTTCAGAAAACTCATTTTTTATCCTCCTAAATTAATCTTTATCCTAGACCCTAAACACCTTATAATCGGATAAAACCCTCTCTTCCCGACTATATTAAAATCAAGAATTTTCCTGTTCTTTCTTTGCGCCTAATCGAAATCGATTCTTTAAATTCTGGTAAGTTAAAAATTGTTGCCGAGCACGCTTGATATGTTTATATCGCTTCGGTTGCTTTTTATAAAACTCTTGATGATAATTTTCTGCTGGCCAAAAAATACTGGCTTCTTTAATTTCTGTTACAATCGGTTGCTTATACCTTCCAGAATCAATAAGTTTTTGTCTTGAATGCTCCGCAATTTTCCTTTGTTGCAAATTTTGCACAAAAATAATTGGGCTATACTGAGTACCTCGATCTTGAAATTGACCAAGTGCATCAGTTGGGTCTGTAATTTGCCAGTAGAGCTCTACTAATTCTTCATAGCTCACAATTCGTGTATCAAAAATAATTTCTACCGCTTCAACATGTCCCGTATACCCTCCACTCACTTGATCATAGCTAGGATTATCCATTTGCCCTCCTGTATATCCCGACAGAACAGAGGTGATGCCAGACTTCGTTTCAAAAGGTTCCACCATACACCAAAAACAGCCTCCAGCAAATAAACCACGCTCTTGATAATCAATATCCTCAATAACATGCCTAGACTTATCAAACTGGATTGCGCTTTCAGAATTATCTGTGATTTTCAAATAAAAATCAGCTACATCTGGCGTTAAATTATTTCTCAATGCCAATGGGCGTAATCTTGCTTCAAGCTTTTCAATTTGTTCCATAAAACGGGCTTCACTTTCTATAGCGTCTTTCGTTTCTATTAATAACAATCTTTCCCATTCACGAGTGCCTGAATTTAGAATAAGATTATAGATAGTGCCTATGATTTCTTCCTGTGCTAGCTTCATTTCGCTCACTCCCTTAGGATAATTCAAACTAATCATCACCCGAAATACACTTAAAATTTAACACACTTTTAAGGATTAATCTAATCACAGATTTGATAAAATAAAAACCAATAAAATAAGCTACCGATTTCCTGAGAAATCCAGAAAAATAAGTAGCTGTAAAACTATTTTCACTTAAAAAAACCGCATTAATGAAGTTCTGTTCTCCGTTCAATTTCCTCTTTTACTTGTTGAGAAATTCCTTCATCTGTTAAGATAATCAGAACATCTCCTACATGCATCACTGTATCTCCATGAGTTAAAAGCTCTGACTCACCTCGTCGGATGGATGTCAACAGCATGTCTTTCGGCCAAGTAAAATCACGTACCATCGTATCATCCAAAGAACTTTCCGCCATAATTGGAAATTCAATAATTGTTTTTTGACCACTAATATTGCTTTCATTTGGTGCAACCAGACGTTCTAATAACGTCTCATAAATCGGTTTTCCACCAAGACTATCTACGACAACATAACTAACCAATGCTACCACACCCAGAGACATCAAATGAGAGAAATTCCCCACCATCTCCGTCACTAAAATAATCGCAGTCAACGGCGCTTTCCCAATAGCCGTAAAGTAACCCGCCATCGCAAAAATCAAGAAATTCTTCACAAATATAGGATCCATGCCAATCGTATTCACCAAAACTACTCCAAAAAAGGTACCAATCACCGCTCCTAAAGTCAAAATCGGCAAGAAAATCCCGCCTGGCATATTAGAACCATAGGACACCATCGAGAAAATAAATCGTAATACAAATAACCCCACTAAAAACCAGAGTGTTGGTGATTGACGTCCTAACTCTAAGACAATCTGATTGCCTCCTCCTAGTAAATGCGGGAAAAAGAAACCAACTGGAATAACTAAAATAAAAGGAATAATTCCATAAAAACTAGGCGACAAGCCTTTGATTTTACCATATATCTGTGGCAGTGCTAATAATACTTTTTGATAAAGTAATCCCAAGACACCTAAAAGAATTCCTAATAAAACCAACGTCCAATAATACTGCAATGGCAAAGCTGTGATTTCACCGATATATAACACCGGTCGAAGACCAAAAAAGTATAATGAGATAAAGTTAGCCGTAATTGCCGCTGAAAAAGAAGTCAGCCAAACCAGAGGTGAAAAAGAATGATGAATTTCTTCTAATACGAATAATAATCCAGCAATCGGTGCATTAAATGCCGCCGCAAGACCTGCACTAGCACCACTAGATATTAGAATCTTCTCTTCTGACTTAGTACTTTTCAAAAACGTACTATACCCTTGCGCTACAACAGCTCCCAGTTGAATTGATGGACCTTCTCGCCCAAGAAATAAGCCTGAACTAATGGCTAATACTCCACCTAGAAACTTTTTCCATAACACCGAAAGCCAATTCATTTTAATCTGTCCACGCAACTGTCCCTCCACTTGAGGAATTCCGCTCCCTTTAATATTTGGATCGCTTCTCATTAAAAAACCAATAATAATTGCTGTTACAATCGAAACGAATACCCAAGGAATCAGCCACATAGGATGCTGCTGAAAATATAAATACAGTCCGACAACTCGTTCACTAATGTATTCAATCGCTAACCTAAACAGACTCACCAAAAGTCCAACTAAAATCCCCACTACAATTCCTTTCAAAATAAATTTAATCCGCGTCCCATCTAACCGTTTAATCTCATGTGTTTCTTTCTCCAAAATAAATCGCTCCTTCATTGCTATCTATAAATGTACAGCGGATGAAGGAAATTTACAAGGTAAGAATGTGATAAGAGGGAGGTTTTGGCATAGAGGCGCAACGAAAACGATTACATCCAATACCAACTTGATTTTATGACTGTTAGTGACTTAACCTGTTCTGCTAAATACTTAATTCATTTGAAAAAAGAAGAATTTCACCAATATATTGAGCTACAAGAAAGATAACAATTACAGCTATAACACAAGTTACCGTGACTTTTAATAAATCTAAAGAACTGTTAATTTTAACAAAATCTTTCATGTATATTCTCCTCCTGTATAGTAATTTCCAATGCGTTAAATTTGATTCTAGCTCAATATGTTTATTTCCTCAGTTTCTGATAAAAAATTGAAGAGATGAGAAATTAAACTTCCTCACCTACCCCATGATTTTAGTCAATTGATTCTTCACCAACACGATTTGACAAAGAGCCATTTTTGATGAATAAAAAGAACCAATCCTAAAACGATCTCAGTATTGATTCATAAGGATAATATATATTTGTGATTGTTCTTGTTTCATGAATAGACAATCTAAAAATTTTTATGATTTAAATAATGTCATAAAAATTTTATTAGCCAAGTAATTTTTCTTTCTCGATTTTTAAAAATTCATTGAACTTTTTCAACATATCATTTTCATTTGACGGGCTATCTTGAGGCATATAATTTATGAAAGGGATCATATCTTCTGGGTAGTTATGATTATCATGAAATTGAGCTATTCCATTTAGTAGCTCTTGGTTATCTTTACTTTCATTCTTTAAATTAGCCAGATAGACATATCTCAATTTTTCATTTTCAAATGACCATTCGAATTTGGTCTCATCAATTTCAGGGAGATAATTTATTTTAATATTCGACATAACTTCTGGTAATTTATCTTTAGATATACCCCATGCCATCTCATTAATAAAGTCACTATCCTCTCCTTTTTCCATAAGTTCAATTGCATAGTCTGTTAATACAGTCTCATCAAAGTAACCTTCTTCTATACCTACATATATTGTAGACCAATTATAACAAATATTTGTTGGTTTTACATTTTTTAATTTCATTCATACCTCTTATTTATTGTTTTTCATTAGCCAATCAAAAGCTTCTTTACTTTCTAAAATAATTGGATTATCAATTGATCCAATGTTAATAGATTCAATCATAGCTTTATCTATATTTTTCACATTAATTAGTTTGACATTTTTTAATATCGTTTGGTCAATATTAGCAAGTTTAAAATCTACGTTCTCTATTACAGAATTTGTAAAATCAGCTTCTCTTATATCAATTTCTGTAAAATTACACGCTTTAATTATTGTGTCAGAAAAATTAGATTCTGGAAAATCTGACTTAACAAAATCACTATTACTTATTTGGGAATTCATAAATGAAGCAAAGTCACCTTTTACTTTTGTAAAATTAGTTTCTTCAATAATTGTTTTTTCAAAATAGGAAGAATAGAGCTCCGCCCTAAAAAAATCGACTTTTTTGATGATTGCTTCACTAAAAATACACTCCGTAAGAGAACTTTCTGACAAATCAATCTCTTCTAATTTATTTTTGGAAAAGTTAACTTCATCTTTAATCAGCTTCTTTCCTTTTGCTCCTACACTACTAACATATAGCCCATGCAATTTTATATCATTTTCCAAATTTATTTGCATTATACCCCTCTTTTCTATGGATAAAATATAATTCTATCAATTATCCCTTGATTTTTAAGCTCATTAACTAACTCCATTCTATGTTCAGGAGTCAAGTCTGTCGTATTAATTATCAAATTATAATTTTTGTTGAGCTCTTTTTTAATATTTTTTATTGATCTATCAACTGTAAAAGCACCTTTTTTAGGAGAAGTATGACCATTAGGATAGGAAACAAAACTTTTCACATCATACTTCTTTCCAGTGACTGTATCTATAAACTCGGCACCACCATCTGCTGTCTTATCTCGAACAATATGCCCTAAATCGCCACGTTCTTCCAATGCAAGACCTATGTCTCTTTCTAGCTTAGAGTCGTCCGTTATTTTTCCTCCATGCGATGGATCTCTAGCTAAGTCATCTAATTCAATTTGTGTCCTGGATTTTATATTGCTTTTTTTAGAGGTATTAGCTTTATCAATTTTTTTACTCTTGGGTCCTTTAACCCCATCTCCTGAAAAATATTCTTTTCCAGCTTCGTATAACGGTGTTCTCATATTAGATAGCTCTGAATTCATTCCAAATGATTCCATCGCTACTGCACCACCAACAACCTCTGCCATATTCTTAAAGTTTTCCATATCTTTTTTCTGAACCTTTTTCACTTCTTCACCATGTTTTTTATGGTAGCTATCTAAGTTTTTTGACCAGCTTAGATTCATAAAATTAATCGGACTGTATCCTTGCTTGTCTCCGTTAAATGAGCGCTGCTTACCTAGTTCTTCTAAACCTAACAAGACTTGTTCTATCAGACCGTTTAGCTCTGAAAAATCACTATCATGTCGATGAATAAAGTCTCGGAAATCTTCCATTAATTGAACTTTTTTCTCGGCTTGTAAAACGCTATAGTCATCAAACAAATGACCTAACCCAGGTATTTTTGAAGCTTGTTCGGCTATTTGATGCAACCAATTGGTTTTCTCCCTTTGTAACTCATCACGCCTACGTTGTAAATCTTCTAGATGGTCTAAATCTAACTTTACCCCTGAAGCAGTAACTTCACTTTCAAAGGCACGGATAAAGTTTTCCAGTGTCGTAATAGCTGTATAGAATACATCACTTAATCCATCTAGCATCGGCGTATACCCTGCTGAAAAATAAGATTTAGTGGAAGACCAGGCAACACCTTTTAACTTTGTATCTCCTGAAAATTCTTCAATTGTTCCATTGGTTCCAGTAAAACTCAAGCCTAGTGTTAATTTTAACTCTTTCATTTGGCTAAGTAAATATTTGTACTCTCCAATATCCATTTTAGTCATTTAACACCCCTCCATTCTTCACAAAATGAAGGTCATCTTCTAATTGATTATAGGCTTTCTTTTCTCGGTAGTACTCTTCTTCAGTATCTTCAATCAACTGTTTAATCTTCTTTTGTGCGTATTGTGTTTCAACTTCAATTTCATCAATTATTTGGTCAATGATACTTGTATATTCAGTGCCTCTGAAAATTTGATGTTCCTCTTCTAGCAACTCTAGTTCTTTGGTTTTAATTCGTTGAATATCCTCATGTAATTGATCTAAGTCACTGGTTTTGCGGAGCAATTGACTGAGTTCATTTGAAGAATGATCTAGTTTTTTCTGTAACTGTTGCTTATCAGTCAAACCGCTTCTCATTTTCTTTATCTTTTTCAATAAACGTTTGGTTAATTTTCAAAATATTCTCCGCATCATTCTGAATCGAACTACTCACTTTACCTACTGCGCTTACAAACTTAGATAGCGTTGACCCTAAATCATTACATGAACGGCTTGATGAATAGCTAAATGAAGTTGCTTTTGTTAGATTCGTTCCTTTATTTTTCATTGTTTCCGAATGGTTTTTAAATCGAGTAGAAAAACTTTCTGCCGTTTCTGAGTGGGTTGTAATTTCTCCCAATGGTTTCACTCCTTTTGTATCTGTCTAGTTTAATTAAACCACAACAGTTATAATATGTAAAATAATTCATCAGATTATAATATAAAGAATTATTAAAAAAACAGTTCACAAAAATATCTTCTCCCTATTTACTTCTTATATTCATCAAACTTCTTTACCCTTTTTAGCATACTTTCTTACCTAGAGCTAAACAACAACCAAACTAACTTTTTATTTTCATTTTTTTATTACAACTCCTCCAAAGTGTAATGAAGCTTTCGGGCCAACTCCTTTTTGCCATCTGACTCTCCATCAGGTGGCTTTTGTATTCATATTTCTCGTGATGCTTTAATAGAATCAATCTAATAAAACTATTAAAAGAGGAACACAACTATGAGTCTTCTTAAATCAGCAATAAAATTCAAAGCCGCTAAAACCGTCACGAACAAAGCATTCGGCAATGGAATGATTTCTACATTAGCCGCAGCTAAAATGACACAGAAAAGTAATGCTCGTGGAAATGCACGTAGAGCAGGTAGAAAATAAATTCTTACTATATCACTTACAAGAAGTCAAAGAGTTTGTTCTAACTTCGATTTTTTCATGCACTAAAATTAAATTTCTGCCTTTACTAATCCGAAAGCCTACAAACCTACTTACACCAACTTAAAACTAAAATTTTTTCCAAAAAAAAAATAGAAAGCACATCACGTACTTTCCATTTCCTTCCTTAACCCCTATTTAACAACATTGCCCAATAAAAAACCTCACTACTTGTGATATGGTTCTCCCTTCATAATCCGGAATCCACGATAAATCTGTTCTACTAATACTAAACGCATCAACTGATGAGGTAATGTCATTTTTCCAAATGAAATCGGAGTATTGCTACGCTTCATTACTTGACTACTTAATCCTAATGATCCACCAATCACAAAAACCAGATTGCTTTTCCCACTAATTCCCAATTGTTCAATTTCTTTAGAAAATTCTTCTGACGTTCGTTGCTTTCCTTCAATTGCCAAAGCGAATACATACGCATTTTCTGGAATTTTAGCTAAAATACGTTCGCCTTCTTTTTCTTTGACTTGAATCATTTCAGCTTCACTTAATTTTTCTGGTGCTTTTTCATCTGGCACTTCAATTAATTCCATTTTGCAATATGCCCCTAAGCGTTTTGTATATTCTTCAATTCCCATTTTTAAATATTTTTCTTTTAACTTTCCAACAGTTATAATTTTGATATTCACAGTTATCCTCCATTAATCACAGGTTATCCACAGAAGTTATCCACATGTCCACAATTCAAAATCATGATTTGGTAGGCGTACACTTGTTCACCACAATATATATGGGTTGACTTTTGCAATAATCACATTTTATTATTTTGTTATCCACAGGTTCAAACTGTTCCATAACAGGTAACTCAAAACCTCCATAAACAGCGTCATCTAAAGCTTCTTCAATATGTTCTTGGCATGAATAAATCGGATTCATCCACAGCACCTCTTTCTTTTTGTGGATAAGTTATTCCAGTAAGAATCCACTTATTTACCATTTTACAGTACTTATCCCCAATGTTCATTACTTTTTTTTTAATATTATCCACATCTTAGTAAATCCACATGATTTTTTTCGCCAAATTCTTACTTGTGGAAAAGTTTTTCTGCACTCCACGCTTTATCTTTTGCGACTTAATTATGATACAATTTAATTATCCTAACGACATTTTTACGAAAAGGTGGTTTTTATTATGCTAAAAGAAGAACTACATTATCCATCAAATAGTGGACAAAATGAAATTTTTGCCACTTCTTGGCAACCAGAAACTGATCCCCTTGCGATTTTGCAAATTAGTCATGGAATGGCTGAATTTATTGAACGTTATCAGAATTTCGCTGAATTTTTAGCAAAGCAAGGATTCTTCGTTGTTGGAAATGATCATTTAGGCCATGGACGTTCTGCTGGACATCCCAATAATTATGGTTACTTTTCAGATGGAAACAGCAAGGAACACATTGTTGAGGATATCAAAGCGCTACATGATTTGGTAAAAGCTGATTATCCAACTCTGCCTTATTTTTTAATGGGTCATAGCATGGGTTCTTTTATTGTCCGTAATTATTTGCAGAAGTACGGAGATTCCGTTGACGGTGCAATTTTAATGGGAACTAGCGGACCAAAACCAGAATTAGAGTTCCTTTTACCACTTCTCAAAGTCCTAAATCGAGTAGCTCCTCATAAGCGAAACCCCTTAGTAGATCAGCTAGCATTTGGCAAATTCAAAACTTACTTTGTTGAAGGGGATTCTGACTTTAATTGGCTAAGCAAGAATCAAGAAAATGTAAAATGGTATGAGAATCATCATCAAACTGGCTTTATCTTTACAAATAATGGCTTTCTGACTTTATTTTCTTTACTAAATGCTGGTACAAAAGCCGGCTGGGCAAAAACTATTCCTAAGAAGTTGCCAATTTTAGTAATTTCTGGTGAAGATGATCCCGTTGGTGATATGGGTAAGGGAATTCGGAAAGTTTTCCACGAACTGGAAGAAATGCAGTTCAGCGATATTACTTTTTGCAGTTATCCTGAAATGCGACATGAGATTTTAATGGAAGAAAACGCATCATTAGTGTACGCAGATATTTTAGATTGGCTAAGTCGGCATTTGCCACAATAATTAGACAAAAAAATAGTAGTAAGCTGAATGTCTATCAGCTTACTACTATTTTTAAATATTAAAGACTATTTGCCGCAGTTAACGTTATCTTAGCTGTTGCAGCTTTTCCATCACGGTAGTATTTAATCTCTACTGTATCGCCAACCTTTTGATTATAGATCACTTTACGTAGTGAAATACTATCTTTAACTTTTTCGCCAGCAATTTCAACAATTGTATCATATTGTTTTAAATCTGCATTTGCAGCTGCAGAATTTTTTTCAACAGAAGTAACGACAACGCCTTCTGTCACATTATCTGGCAAATTAAGCACGCTCTTTTGTTGTTGTGCAGAAATTTGAGATAAATCTCTTAAGGCAACACCCAATACTGGGCGAACAATTTTACCTTTTGTTTGTAATTCATTGATAATTTTTACAACATCGTTACTTGGAATGGCAAATCCAATTCCTTCAACACTATCTTGTGCAATTTTCATTGAATTGATCCCGATTACTTGCCCAGCAAGATTGATTAGAGCTCCACCTGAGTTACCAGGGTTAATTGCTGCATCCGTTTGAATGGCAGTCATGTCCCAATCTTCTACACCGTCACCATTGATGTCCATTCCCACAGTTCTGTTTTTAGCTGAGATAATTCCTTGAGTTACAGAAGTTGCAAAGTTCGTACCTAAAGGTGAACCTATTGCAATAGCTGTTTCTCCAACTTTGATACTATCAGAGTTACCAAATGTTGCTATATTTTTTACCGCTTTAGAAGGAATTGATAAGACAGCTAAATCTGTCCATGCATCTGATCCAACTATTTTTGCTGCAACTTTTGTTCCATCTTTTAATAGGACTTCAACAGCATCTGATCCATCAATTACATGGTTATTCGTTACAACATAAGCTGTATCACCATCTTTTTTATAGATAACCCCACTACCTTCACTTTGGGTTTGTAGATTAGAATCCTTGGAGCCAGATGAAGAACCACCTGAGTTATCACCAGAATTTCCTTGTAAGATTCCATTTTGTGAGCTTGCCATATTAATAACTGAAACAACTGAATCTTCAACTTTAGCTACAGCCTCGGTTGTATCCGTTGTAACATTTGCAGAAACGTTTGTCGTCTTGACATTTTTTGTAGTGTTTACAGTGCCAGTATTGGTATTTCCAGTATTATCTTGAGTTTGAGTGTATCCATAGAAAGCACCACCACCCACTAGAAGCATCACTAATCCACCAACTAAACCGCCGACTAATCCGCTCTTAAAGCTGCTTTTTTTAGGTACTGGAGGTTGTGGATTCCCATTATCATTTCTAGGAGGTCTTCCATTTCCACCACCACCAACTGTTCCTGCTGGTTTTTGTGTTGTTTTTTTACGAGTTTCCATCTTTTCAGGTGTTACTGGCGCAACAGGCTCTGGTCTCAGATTTTCAGTTGGTGCTACCGTTGGCTCTACTGGTATGTTAGGTACTGCATTTTCAACTGCACGACTTGCTACAGGCATGATTGGTTCTTCTATGATACTCTCTTCATTTAATGCATCTGTTAACTCTTTTCTTTCTGCTACAATTTTTTCTTCCGGGTGATTCATTTCATTTTCGCTTGTATATTCATCAAAAGTTTCATTGGTCATGCCTGAACTTGCCAAATCTTCTGTTGAAAATTCTTGCTCAACTGCATGACTTTCTTCGTTTGAAATTAATTTTCCATTTTCATCATATCTCATTTTATCATTCACCTCGTTATTATTTTAGACTGCTTTTCTATACTTCTTAGTTTACTAGTTAAATTTGAATTTTTTATGAAAATATTGGGATAAAATCTTATCCTTTTCATAATCATTTTACCATAAATTTGAATTTTTTATGGGAATCAAGCGTTTAATTTAAAATAAAAAAACAAAGTAAACTAAATGATGCTTTGTTTACTTTGTTTTCATTTAATTTAAACAATAAATAGCGGTGCAGCTTTATCAGGATCTGTATCATAGATTTCAAATTGATCCTCAACACCAGTATTTTTTTCTCTTAAAATATTCACAGCTGTCATATGAGCCAACTCTTTCAAATTATTCTCACGACTTAAATGTCCTAAATAAATGCGTTTTGTTGCATTACCTAAAACTTCGGCCATTGCAATTGCTCCATCTTCATTGGAAAGATGCCCTTTATCGCCTAAAATACGTTGCTTTAATGACCACGGATACGCGCCCATTCGTAGCATCTCTAAATCATGATTGCTTTCAAAGAGATACGCATCTGCATTTTCAACAACGCCACGCATACGATCATTTACATAACCAGTATCCGTAATCATTGCAAAGCGCTTATTATTTTTATGGAAAGAATAAAATTGAGGAGCTATTGCATCATGAGAAACACCAAAACTTTCAATATCAATATCACCAATGGATAACGTAGTTCCCATCTCAAAGATATGCTTTTGCTCATTTTTTACTTCACCAATAATTGGAGACATTGCTTGCCAAGTCTTCTCATTAGCATAAACATCCATTTTATATTTGCGGGCTAAAACCCCTACACCATGAATATGATCACGATGTTCATGAGTGACTAAAATTCCATCAACATCTGCAATATCACGATTAATCTGCTTCAATAATTCAGTTACTTTTTTACCACTTAAACCACTATCTACTAGTAATTTTTTCTTCCCTGATTCTATATAGGTAACATTCCCCGAGCTTCCGCTAGCAAGAATGCTGACTTTTAACGCGTCTGTACTTTCTGTAATCATAATATAGTAGGGCCTCCTCTATCATCCATCCCATTTTACAACAAATAAGATGAGAATAAAAGCCCAGCTCCTTCAAATTTAATAAATAAAAATAGAGTATTGTGAAAAAATTACACTGCCAAGAATCTTTCAATCTGGCAATGTAATCTTTAAAAATCTTGCTATTCTAATTCAATAATATCCTCTTGTTTAGTTGAGCCATTCGTTTGTTCAGAATCCGTTTCACCCGTAGTTATTTTGGTATTGTTTTTAATAATCGAACCATCAATTGCATTCACTAAACGAATTTTTTCCTCGTTACCATTTTTGAAAACAACATACCACACTGGACCATAAATCCCAACTCCGTCTTTCGGTAAAGACAAGGTTTGATAATAGCCTAATTTTGGAGTTTCAGAGATAACACTCCCTTGCATCAGCTCATTATTTTGATACAAAGCTTCAATCGCATTTTTCTCAGAAATTAAATTCCGACTTTTTCCGGTAACTTCAATTTTCCCAGCGTAAGTTTGCTCATACGCTATTACGTTTCCACCATTTAGATGGAAAGTAATTCGACCAGTTCCATCAAGAATTCTAAAACCTTTTGCCTTCTGTGTATAAATAATTGAGTTTTGAGTCGCAGAATATTTAAAGAATGTATATTCATCGCCAAAGAAAATTCCTTGATTTAAAATATACGCATCTAATTTTTCTGCATAATTCTTAATATTTTTACTGTCAAACTTTTTATCATCTGGAAAAATCTCTAAAGGTTCGGATAAGGAACGATATAATGTACGCTTATCGTCTTCCATCTGGATGCCAGAATCTTTAGGCAATGAATCTACTTTTTGTTTTAACAAATTTTCATTTTTTGCCTTAACATATGGAACTAACAGCTTTTCATCTGAAAATTTCTTTTCATCAAATTTAATTCCGTCTTTTTTCATTTCTTCAAAAGGCACCGAATTGGCTGACTCTGCCGTTTCATAAGATAGCGTATCTGCTTTTCCAAAATAGGAATACAGTAAAAAGATATTTAGAGAAAGAAAGGTCAATAAAAAAATCAATTCAATTCGTTTAAAGTCCATTGTCGCGATTCCCCTCCTCATCTTTAGCAGAAAGTTCAGCTACGTTATACCAATTCCCTTTAATTAACATATACCAGCTAGGAACGAATTCAACAATTTTATCAGCATTGGCCCCGTTTTCAATAGCACCTGAATCAGATGCAGTTGTCCACGCATAACCTAATTGAATGTCTTCAATTTCATTAGCTTGATAGCCTAACGTTACTAGATAAGCTAATAACTCAGAACCACTTGCTAATTTTTTTTCTGTCATTTTTGAATAAATTGGTGTTTGTGCCACATTTAGCGGGATTTGTAAACGTGATAATGTACCATCTTTAGTAATGGTTAGATAGGTAGCTCCAAAGTCATGCTCCAGATTGCCATCACCAAAAATCGGCAACCCCTCAATATAGCGACGATAAATCACTTGCTGTTTACCTTCGTCATATTGGAAGAATCTAGTTCGACCTGGCCAAATATCAAAATCCTGTAACTCACTTAAGCTGTATTTTAAAACATCTTGCATATTCATTTTTACACTAGTACTACTGCGATTATATGTTAAAATATGTGTTTCTTTATTAATACTAACTTTACTAACATTATCGTAATACTGTTCAAAGTTTTTATCCTGAGAGGTAGAACTTGTAATCTCAGATAAATCGTCAAACAAACGATTACGAATATCAATACTCGGTTTTAATTCTGAAATATAGGTTAATTTGGATAAACCAACAGCCTCTTTCGGTAGATATACATATCTTTCAGCTAACTTTTGTAAATTAACTTCTACCAACGGGCGTTCGCTCGAATCCAACATATCCAATAAATCTTTCTTATTAAATCCTTCAATCTCACTACTATACATCGTAGCTGTTGTATCATTAAAGAAATAAACTTCCTTAGAATCATTTAAAGGAATTAAAATTCGTTGAAACTTTTGATTCTTGTAGTTACTAGCTAACTTTTGAAAGGAGTTTGTAATTGTCATAAATGGCCGTGCAACCGGATAAACCAGTTCCAACGTATTCGCTTCATTTAATTTAGCTGAATAACTATCTCCTAACACTCGATAATCTTGAATATTCGTAAAACGCCAAGAATCTAATTCTTTTTCAACTCGATTTAGTAAATCTGCATTCGTGGTACTTTTCGCTACCGCTTCATCGTGATAAACTAGTTGAAATGGAGAAAAAACATCATTTTCTCTCAAAGTAGTATTTGTTTCTGTTTTATTGCCATTTAGATTATTTCGATTTTCAACCTTATTAGGCAAAGTCCAAATAGCCCAAGTTAAACCTAGACTTGATATCATTAAAATCAGTAAAGAAGCTCGAATAAAATAAGCTAATTTCATATCCACTCATCCTCCTCATACGGAACATAAGGTAAGGAAATAAAGAAGGTTGACCCTTCATTTTCAATACTTTCCAGCCAAATTTTCCCACCATGTTTTTGGACAACTTCTTTAGAAATTGCTAAACCTAAACCTGTCCCACCCATTGAACGCGCACGAGCTTTATCTACTCGGAAAAAGCGATCAAAAACATGAGGAATATCCTTTTTAGGAACGCCTAAGCCTTGGTCAGTCACACTAATAACAATACTATTGTGTGTTTCCAGCAAACGACAAGTTATCGTTCCACCTGATGGAGAATATTTAATTGCATTATTCATAATATTGTCTAAAACTTGAATCATCTTATCTGCATCTACCTCTACCCATAAATCACGCTTTGTAAATTCACGCACAATATTAAAAGGTTTCACTGGTCGATCAGCATCCGCTGCTTGAAGCATCATATCAAAACGATTTAAGACATGACTAAATAACTCATTAATGTTCACATATTCAAGTTCAAATGTGTCCTTACCAGAATCCATCCGTGATAAGTTCAATAAATCAGTAATCATTCGGATCATACGATCGGTTTCTTCTTGAGTAACTGCTAAGAAGCGTGGTGCAATATCAGGATCTTTCCAAGCACCATCATTCAAAGCCTCTAAATAACTACGCATACTTGTTAAAGGCGTACGAAGTTCATGGGATACATTTGATACAAAGTCTCTACGTTCTCGTTCAATTTTTTCTTGCTCTGTAATATCATGTAAAACGCAGACTAGCCCACTAATAAAACCAGTTTCTCGCTGGATTAAAGAGAATTCACCACGTAAAGTCACCTCATTAGAATCAGTTGAAAAATCTAAAATTAACTCTTCTTGCGTTTCTAATAGTTGTCTTAATGTAAAATGGTCTTGAATTTTCAATATTTCTAAAATGGATTGCCCAACAGCTAAATCTTGACTAACATTCAATAAAACTGATGCTGTTTCATTAATAATCACTACTTTTCCACGTCTATCCGTCGCAATAACACCATCTGTCATATGAGCTAAAACACTATCTAAACGACGACGTTCTGCTTCAGTCGATTCTTGTGCTTCTTCAACTTTAGTAGATAAATCATTGATTGTTAAGGAAAGCTGACCAAGTTCATCCTGACCATAAATCTTTACTTGACCTGAATAATCTCCTTCAGCCATTTGAATTGCTTGTTTTTTCATTTCGGAAATAGGTTTAGTTATTGCCCGGGAAATAAATAACGCCAAAATAATCGTAACTGCGGCTGCAATCATAGAGGCTTTAAAAAATATCTCTGTAATACTACTAATCTGTTCATAAACAGACTCAATATTACTCTCCACGCTAATAAAACCCAGAATCTTCCCTTCATCTGAAACAATCGGAGTAACTACTTTCCACACACGATTATTATTATCATCTGGATAGGGTCGCTCCACTTGTTTGCCAATCACTAAAGCTTGTTTTATATCTGTATCTTTTGAAATACGACCAATTACATTAGGATTTGAGTTGGTTCCCACAATGTAATTGTCGATATCGATAATTTCGGTTTTAGAGATGTTTTTACGAGAAAAATCACTAACTAATCGATTAATATCATCATGATACGTTTTAGAATCTGGATTTTTTAAAATAGGCTGTAAATTTGTGCCTAAAAAGTTCACTCTTTCGGTAATATCATCTTTAAAAACACGCACCATTTTTGATTCTAATTGACCAACAAAATAAGCACCAATAATCTCTAGCACAACAATCAACAAGAAGACAAAAACAACAACGATTTTAAAATGAATCGATTGGTAAAATTTGATACGCTTAGTCATAAAAGCTTACTCCTGTTCAGGATTTCTCAAATAATACCCAACACCACGTCTAGTTACTAACCAACCTGGATGACTTGGGTTATCTTCAATTTTTTCACGAAGACGGCGGACAGTTACATCAACCGTTCGTACATCACCAAAATAATCATAGCCCCAAACCGTTTGCAGTAAGTGTTCTCTAGTCATCACTTGACCTAAATGTTTCGCTAAATAATGCAGCAATTCAAATTCACGATGTGTTAATTCAATCTTTTCACCACGTTTTGAGACAATATAAGCATCGGGATGAACCGTTAAAGCACCCACTTCGATTTCATTATTTTCGTCTTCTTCCACAACTGGTGCTGCTGCATTCCCATGACGTCTTAAATTAGCTTTCACTCGAGCAACTAATTCGCGATTAGAGAAAGGTTTCGTCACATAATCATCGGCACCTAATTCTAAACCTAAGACTTTATCAATCTCAGAATCCTTTGCCGTCACCATAATAATCGGCATATCATAATTTTTACGAACTTCACGACAAACTTCTAGCCCATCAATTTTTGGCAACATTAAATCTAATATAATTAAGTCAGGTTCAACTTCTGGAACCATCTGTAAAGCTTCTTCACCATCATAAGCGGTGCTTACTTCGTATCCTTCTTTAGTTAAGTTAAATTTCACAATATCCGAGATCGGTTTTTCATCATCTACTACTAATATTTTTTTCATATTGTAACCCTCCTTGGATTCAATAAAACATTTCTTTTCATATAAGGGGTAATAAACTGCATCTAACTTCCATTATAACCTAACGGATGCCCTAAGTGCAAAACTTTATGAGTTAAGGAAATGTTAGCCTTTGTTGACGTAACATATCCTGGCTCTTAACAAACAATATCAACCATTATTTAATTTTCATTATAACTCAACTATTTAAAGAAAAACATAAGCTTTCTTTGACTTAGTTTTTCTTTAAGTTTTATTTGTTACACTAATAGCTAGATTTGGAAAGGAGTGCCTTATGAAAGCTCAAAAATCAGCAATAAATATCTCTATTGGCATTCTCTCACAAATTGTGATTGTCCTATTAGGTTTCGCCACTCGCAAAATTTTCATTTCTTACTTAGGCAATGATGCTAATGGTTTAAATAGTTACTTCAGTAACCTAGTAGCTATGCTTAGCTTAGTAGAACTCGGTTTGGGAAGTAGCCTTTTGTTCAGCCTTTATAAACCTTTAGCTACTCATGACTACTCACAAATCAATCAACTCTTAAATAGTTATAAAAAAATATATTATTGGATTATTGGCGTTATTGGAATTTTGGGTAGTCTATTAGCATTCTTCATTCCTAGTTTAGTTGGAAGTACTTATGGATTTAGCAAAAGTTACATTCTAACAGTGTTTACTCTTTTTATTCTAAGCACCATGAGTTCTTACTTATTTACATACAAGAGACTCTTGCTTACAGCGGATCAAAACGGTTATTTCGCCACAATCGCAGATACCGTCTATACTGTGATTCGCGGATTACTGCAAATCATGATTATTATGAAAACACAAAATTTCATTCTTTTTTTAGCTGTTGATATTTTCTTACGTCTTATTGAGAACTTTTTCCTCTCAATATTTATTCAAAAAAAATATCCTTATTTAGAATCCTTAAAAAACAGTACACTCCAACCTGATGTAAAAGCTAACCTGCTTGAAAATACAAAAGCCCTAGCCTTTCATCGAATTGGCACTTTCATTATGGTTGGGTTAGATAACATTTTAATCAATGCATTTTATAATCTAGGCTGGGTCAGTATTTTCTCAAACTATACTTTAATTAGTACAACCTTATTAAACTTAATTACTCAATTTTCTAGTGGTATCAGTGCTAGTTTTGGACATTTATTAGCTGAAAAAAAGCTAACACGACTGTTTGAAACATATCGCATGGCAAATTTTATTAACTTTGTCATTGTAAACTTCGCTACTGTTACACTTTGGGCATTATTCAACCCCTTTATTACTATCTGGTTGGGAGAAAATTTTCTATTTAATAACTGGATCGTCCTAATAATTGTTTTAAATTTCTCAATTGCCAGTATCACGACTATTAACGGGGCTATTCGTGGTGCCGCCGGCTTGTTTAAGCCAGATCAATATTATTACATTTTATATGCTTTTTTAAAGATTGGATTAGCAGTTATTTTCAATCATTTCATAGGAATTATCGGCATATTTTTGGCAACAACCATTTGCTATTTACTAAAAGATTTGGTTATTTTACCTAGAATTATTTATCAAGGCATCTTTAACAAAAATGTACGTCTGTATTATCAGGAATTCTTTGGTTATGCTGCTGTTATGTTACTAAGCGCTTTACTTATTTATCTGGCAAAAGTCTTACTTTATATTTGGCTACCAGCAACTACGCTAACCTTTCTACTATTAGGGGTGGTTTGTCTCATTATTCCCAATAGCCTAGCTATTTTAGTTTATCGGAAATCGAAAAAATATCACGATTCTAAAGAACTAATTTTAGCCACTTTACTAAAAAAGAAAAAATAAACTATTTCCTGGGAAATAATCACCGCTTTTCCTACAGAAAAAAACCGCAACTATCTAAGGTTTAAAGACCTGAAATAGTTCGGTTTTATTGATTTCTCAAGCCACTTAAACGTTCAATATGAATCGTAATATAGCCTAATTCATCATCAGGCAAAATAACACTGAAGTCTTGCTTCATCATTGTTGCCACTTTTAATGCAATTTGATAACTACTATCATATTGCTTTTTTATAATAGCCAAAACTTGTTGATCCATTGTATGATATTTGTTTGTATAAAAACGTTCTAATACAAACCGCAAATGCGTAACTAAACGTGAATAAGATAAGCTCATATCCGCTTTATTAAAATCCAAATCCAGTTCTTCTCCAACTACTCGTGCCATTTCCGAAACCATTGTAATCTCACGGATACTATTTGAATTCCCATGTTTGTTTGTTCTCGCACCATGGATATGAATGGAAATGTATGCCGCTTCATCTAAAGTAAAGGTAACACTAAATTGTGAAGATAAGTATTCAATTGCCCATTCTGCAATTAAGAATTCTTCACTGTACAAAACCTCAATTTCTTTACGTAATTTATTTTGTACAATAATGCCATTTTTCAATCGATCCATTGCAAAAGCAATATGATCTGCTAAAGCCACATGAATATGTTCATTTAATTTTTCTTTTAATCCATGTTCTGCGTACTCAATAATTCGTTCCGAAGCAAAAAAGTAAGCTTCGTCTATTTGTGCTAGAAGTTGCTGAAAGTTTTCTTGTTCATTCTCCATCACAAACATCTGCTCAATATCTCGTTCAAAAACTAAATCATTTTTCTTTTTATTAAAGCCAATTCCTTTGCCGATAGCCACTTTTTCAAGTGGACCATCGACAATTAGAACAGCATTTTGATTAAATACTTTTTTTATTCTCAATTCGTTCATCTGCTCCTTAAATCACTCAAAGGGGACAAATAGATTACGCTTTAGAAACAACCATTGCTACTGTTTCTCCAGCTACAGAACTTCCTGCACCCTTAAAGTCATAGTTGTATGATTCAATATTTCCATTTGTTACGATTACTGGAATAATAATGCTTGGTGCATTCGCGATTAAATACTCACGATCAATTTTCACTAATGGATCACCTTTTTTGACAGTATCACCGATTTTGACTTTTGCTTCAAAGCCTTTTCCTTGTAGGTTTACTGTGTCTAATCCAACATGAACTAACACTTCTACACCACTATCTGATTGAATTCCATAAGCATGTAATGTATCTGCTACTTGAACTAATTTGCCACCAATTGGCGCAACAATAATATCAGATGTTGGATCAACTGCATAACCCTCACCCATCATTTTTTCAGCAAATACTGGATCAGGAACTTCTGAGATTGGTAAAATCTTACCATCTGCTACCGCCACTAATTCTTCATTTACACCTGCTTCTTGAACTACTGCTTCCTTACTCTTCTTATTAAAAAATAAACCCATTTTGAAAACTCCCTTCAATTTTAAAATCCTAAAAAAGCACGACAAAAGGAATCACTATCTTAGGTGAATTTTCGCCCACATAAATAGAGAATACTTTTATCATGCCTAATTTTATTTAGTCACATGAAAACAAATTAAACTATTCGTTTAATTTTGAATTATAGGCTCTATTTTATGCTTCACACGGGGAAAAATCAACTATATTTCTTATTTCTTAATAAAACATCATAAAGCCAAATAGAATATTAATTACTTGTTATATATTATTTAGCTAGTATAACACGTTGTTATCAAAAGACCTCCTAATTTGCTTGAATTGAGTTCTTAATTCAGAAGCCAAATTGTCGTTTCTTCTGAAGTTATTTGTTATGATAAAATCAACTAAAAGTAATGGAGGAATTCAAATGTATGCAATTGGCTTTAATCAATTTGGTGGACCTGATGTATTTGAAGAAATTCAAAAAGATACTCCTATCTATAAGAAAAACCAGCTGCTAGTTAAAACGATGATGGCTGGTGTCAATCCCTATGATGCTTTATTGCGTAGCGGTGCTATGAAAGACATTCGCCCAATAGACTTTCCAATAGTTCCAGGATCTGACCTTCTTGGTAAGGTTGTAGAAATGGGGTCAGACGTGACGGACTTCAAAATAGGTGAACTTGTCATCGCCACACCTTCTATTGGGGGTTATGCTGAATTTGTAGCTGTTTCTCATAAATTAGCTATTCCCAAACCTGAAACAATGAGTCTAGAAATGGCTGCTGGCTTTTCTTCTGCTAGCGTAACCGCCTTTTGGGCAATGACCGGGTTTGCTCCAATTCAAGCTGGCAATACATTGATTATTCAAGGTGCTTCTGGTGCTGTCGGAAGTATTGCTGTTCAGATTGCTAAAGATTATGGTTTCAACGTAATTGGAACAGGGAATAGTCGAAATCGTGAGTTTGTTCTCTCTCTTGGAGCAGATGAATTTGTGGCTTATGACGAAGAAAACATTCCAGAATATTTAGCAAATCAAGGTGATTTTGTCTTTGATGCTTCATTTGGTGGAAAAGGAGCTAAAGACGGGCTAAACCTTGTAAAAGATGGCGGTTATTATCTTTCATTAACGGCTATTCCTAAGTCAGTTCCCACTAAGAAAGTAACCATTGCTAGCCTTCAACGAACAAAAGAAATGACCACAAATAAAGCGTTGAATTATCTAACTGATCTTTATCAACGAAAAGGTCTAATTATGGAAACGGCTCTAGTATTTCCTTTAACTGCAACTGGAGTTGCAGCAGCCCACCAAGCTATTGACACTAAAACTATAGCGGGTAAAATCCTCTTAAAAGCTCGCTAATATTGATTTAAAGCTAAGTAAAACTTCACATGAAACTAGAGACTTTTATCAAAAATGTTTCATGTGAAGCAATTTGATTTTAACTACTTATAACCAAATCAAGCTTTGAAAATCGGCTTCATTCAAATTAAATTTTGTTAAATTATTCGCAATTTTTTGTTGTATATCTGGAATTTGAACACCATCACGCACTAAAATATCTATCCCAGCAGGAGTTAACGCGGAAGCTTTAAAGCGAATAACTAAAATATCGCCATCCATACCAGAAATACGCCATTGACTGCTTAATACTTTTAATATCCCATTTCCACGCCATTTAAATCCATCCTGATGCACTTTATCAATCCCTTTAATTGATTTTACAGTTCCACTGTTGCTTTGGTATTCAACTAAATCGGATAAGACTAGTGGATTAGTTTGGATTAATCCATAAGTAATAGATGGCTGCTGGCGCTTTCCCGATAACCACATAGGAAAGTTTGTCGCCTTAATGAGCCAACGTCCTGGTAATTCATTTGATAAATGATTCATAACTCTCACTCCTATCTATTTCCAATAGTACTTTAAAAAGAGCAGTCACAATAAAATATATGCATTAAAGGTCTAAAAATTTTAATTATTTTCAAATCGTTGACTTAATTTTTCTTTATGTGCAATTAAAATATCTTCTAAAGAAATATCATACTTATTGGCAATCACTAATAAGTTCCCTAAGACATCGCCTAGTTCTTCTTTTAGATTCTCCTTTAGCTCAGCCATATCTTGTTGCTTCTCATCTGGACGATCCCGCCCAATCTCAATCGCTCGAATTGCCCGTGCTACTTCGCCAGTTTCTTCTGATAAAAAACCAATCCTGACAAATATATTTAAATCACTCCATCCTCTCGCTAAGTAATAATCCCGCACCCATTCTTGAAATTCTGTAATTTCCATATTCTCTCTCCTTCTACACTTTTTTCTGATTTAATAAGTATAGCTCCATCGCCACTTTATGTAAATTCTGAAACGATTGGTTTGTACTTTTTCTGAAATACATAGTAAAATTAAGTGAACTAAAAAAATAAGGATGTGAAAAAAATGACAATTACTGATTTATTAAAATACTTAATTTTCTTTCTAGATACTGTTTCTATTTTAATTATTGTTTGGGGTGTTTTACTGGCATTTTATGACTTTTTAAAATCTGAAATTAGTACTAAAAACCGAACTGACACCATTCAGCGAAATAATATTATTAAAAATCACTTAGGCTCTTATATTTTATTTGGACTTGAAGTCTTAATTGCGGCGGATATTATTGAATCTATTTTGAATCCTTCTATTCAAGACTTACTGATTTTGGCATCCATCGTCATTATTCGTACAGTGATTTCTTACTTCTTAACAAAAGAAATTGAGGTGATGAAAGAATAAAAACTGTGCTAAACCAAGAATAAACTTGAGTTTAGCACAGTTTTTCTATTTATTATCTGCACTGACTACTTTTATCTCTTCAACCGTTTTTGCTTATCTCTGCAGGTATCAAGAGAAACTTCTATCTAATCCCCACCATTATCTGCAACAACTTTATTCCAGATCGGCTGACGGTCGACCAATCCGGCTAAATCACCCACTTTTACACCTTTAGAATAGTAGCCATCCAGTAAATCTAATTTCTGGAATAACGTTTGTTTATAAGCAATCTCGGCATTCCATTCTACCGTATCCAAAATCGATAACGCTTTATGAATCGCCATCATTCCCGTATCACCCGTTGTATTAATCAACACTCCATGGCTATTCAATAACAATTCATGAGGGACTTTTAAGTTATTATCCTTAATATGGTTACTGACCAGCTCTGCTAATTCTTCCGAGCAATTTGGCTCAAAGGGCAAAACTTCAATGTATTCAACTTTTTGCGTTGCTTCAGTTAAATTCGGCATATCCAAGCCACTAGTCGCCCAGAACATACTATTAGGTGCATGAGCATGTAAAACTGCTTTGATTTCAGGGTTAGCATCATACACCGCTTCATGCAAATTAATTTCCCGCGTCAACTTCCCTTCGCCAGCAATCACTTTACGCGTATGCGGCTCCACTACTAAAACTTGCGAAGGTGTCACTCTACCTAGATAAGCCTCCGACATCATCGTTGGCGTCATAATAATGTATTCCTTACCCACATCATCGACTACTTTAAATGAGAAATTCCCCCCAGCAACATTGGTGTTCTTCCGATCAAAAATTAATTGAATAATCTTGGCCATATCTTCTCTTTCTCGCTCAAATATAATTCTGCCATCTGACATTATTAAACATCCCCATTCTCTCTATTTTTTAAAGATAGATCCTTGACGTAGGCTCTCCTGTGCTGCTTTTTGAACAGTTTGATACTGTTGATACTGCACTTTACGTTTAGCATCGTACTCTTTAAATAAAACTGGATTCCCATATTTATAGATGTACACCGCCAAAACAATCACAATCAAATTCAATACATATAATTGAGTCAGTAATGCGACAATAAATAACAAGATTGCAATCATTAAAAGACTAAACCATTTTGTTTTTTCCCGATTCTCCATTAAACCGCACCATCTTCACTGTAACGTTTGCTAGGAACCTCAGCTTTAGTCATATAACGATACAAACCAACAAATAAACCAATAAAGACTACTACCCCAGCTAGCGCAAAGAAATTCCCCTTAAACATCTCTGCAAATAAAATCCGAAACTCTGGCCCCTCAATCGAAGACCATGTAATTTGTTGACCTTTAGCAATCTCAACAGCTTTCGTTTTTTCGGCTAACCCTGTTAAAACTGGCGCTAAATAAGTAGCACTATACAAGTAAAGCGGCATTGAAATAACACCTAACGTCAGCATTCGATAAAGATTTCCACCCGTCAATAACAAGCCACCAACTGCAATCGAGTAGTTAATAATTCCCGCCAGTGGCAAAACTGCATTTCCTGGAAGAATCATGGCATAGCCAATAAAAACAGGAACTAATAGAATCGCTGTTACCCAAATTTCTGAACGGCCAGCTAAAATCGGCCAATCTAAACCAATATAAACTTCACGATCTTTAAAGCGCCTCTTCATCATTTCTGACATGGCATCTGCCAAAGGTGATAACGACTGCATAAACATCTTAGAAATCATTGGGAATAACGCCATCGCTGTCGCAATTTGAATCGCCAAATTTAGCGAACCTGAAATGCCATATGCCGCCGCTAACCCTAGCAACAATCCGATGATAAAGCCCATTACTGAATTCTCAGAAAAAACACCAATTTTCTTTTTCAATGCATTTGTATCTGCCCGTTTATTAAAGAAAGGAATGCGATCCATCACTAAATTAAACGGCAATAACAAGACTGCGGAAATATTCATTAAATGAGTTACCGTTACCAAAGGAATCCCAGTCAAATCTTGAATATGTCGTTGGAACATATCCCCCATTTTCAATTCCAAAATAATCTGGACAATCGCTGTAGCAAATCCTGCAATTAAGCTTCCGCTAACAAAATAAACAAGGTAGGCAGTTAGCGCCTTGCCCCAAACATTCCACATGTCCACATTTAACGTTTTCGTCAAATTAAACACTAACATTAAAAAATTAACCCCAATAACTACAATAAAAAATACAAAAGCATAGGACCATGACCACGTAATACTTGCTGCACCCGTCCAACCTAAATCCAATGCTGGCAAACGAATTCCAGTATTTTTTGCTAAAGCCTCCGAAGCTGGACCAACAGCATCCGACATAAAACCAATAACCATGCTCATTCCTGTGAACGCAATCCCTAATGTAATAGCGGACATAAAAGCTTTCTTAAATTTCATTCCAGCAACCAAACCTAATAGTAAAATAATTAAAGGTACAAAAATCGCCGAACCTAGATTTAGAATATAATTAATAATCGACTGAAAAATCGCCATCTTTTCCACCTAACTTTTCATTTATTTGACCAAGCTTTCACTTCTCTGTTTCCTTCACAATCTCCTCATAAATAGCATCCATTCCCATACCTGTTAAAAATGGAATTCCCGCAAAAACCGGAATTGTCAGCTCTGCTGCTCGCTCAAGAACTTCAACATCTGGTTGCGCAATATATACATAGATACTAGCACTTGGCAATTCATTCATAATGGATTTATAATCAACCGCTTCCACCGGATAATCAATTCCATCATTCTCAAATTTCGTTTTAATCTTTTCAGCAATAGTTGTACTGGTTGCAACTCCACTTCCGCAAGCTACGATTAATTTTTTTGACATAATTCTTCCTCCTCTAGTTCAGCTACTTTTTCTACAAATAACGTATAGACTTCTTCACATCTCTCTTCATTTTTTAAAGCCCTTACAAATTCTTCTGATTGAAATAATGTCATTAATAATTGCAATAGACCAACTTGTTTAGTAGGTTCTTTAATGCCCAAAAAGAATATATCCTTAACCAGCATTTCCTGATTGTCACCCATCTGTCTTACTAAAACCGGTTCCTGCAAACGTACAATGTAAATAAATGGCTTTTTGACATATTGTGTATCTGAATGTGGCAAAGCGATAGTCAAATACTGCGTGATCAACCCCGTTGGAAATTCTTGCTCTCGCGTTGTGATTCCAGCGACGTAATCGGGATACACATAATCTAGCTCCAACAGTCTTGCTGCAACGATTTTAAATAATTCTTCCTCAGAGTTTGCCTGTACTTGCAAATCAATTAACTCTTGCTGAAACATTTCTTTTATGGTCATTAACCTACCTCCCAAATCTAAAATATAGTTTTATTTTGCAAATCAAAATTGTTCAACATTTATAATATATTGTTCAACTTTGTTCTACATCACTATAATAAACGCTACATTTATTTTTGTCAACGCTTTCTTTTAAAGAGTAATTTAAACTTTTTGGTTGTTTTTTCATTTAAAGCACTATATACTAGATATAGAATGAACAAAGTTGAACATAATTTCACAACAATGATAGAACTAGGAGAGAACGCTATGTTAAAAGCTGAAAGACGCGCAGAAATACTACGATTACTTGATGAACGTAACTTTATGACGGTTGCCGATGTTGCAGAAGCAATGAATGTTTCTAGCATGACCATCCGCAGAGATGTGAATGAATTAGGAGAAGAAAATCAATTAATTCGGTTGTATGGTGGGATTCAAAAAATCGATATTAAAGATAAAGAATTAACAACTAGTGAAAAAATCAATTTACACAAAGATCGCAAGGAATTTATTGGAAAAGTCATGAATACACTGATTAAAGATGGCGATGTTGTCTATGTAGGAGCTGGAACTACAATTCTTTATGCCCTACCTTTTATCGATAAAAAAGATTTGTTTGTAGTCACTAATAGCTTGATCGCCTTTAACTATTTAGTTCAAAATACAGACTATAAATTACTGTTAACTGGTGGTGATTATGCTCCTGCTACTGAAGAATTTATCGGGGAGCATGCAGAACGTGCATTTGATACATTGAATCTAGATATTGCATTTGCTGCAACAAACGGAATCTATAATAATAACTTGACTACTTCCAATCATCTACAAGGAAGTGTTCAAAAAGCAGCCTTTGCCCACGCAAAAGTCAAAATTGCAGTATCCGATAGCACAAAATTCAATGTTTCCGATGTTTATACACTCTATCATCTAAGTGATCTGGATTACGTGATTACGGATGACCAGATTGATTCTGAAACATTTAATTACTACAATCAATATGTACCGTTACTGAACAAAAAATAATTTCCCAATAGAAATGGAGCTTATCACATGATTTTAACGATCACTTTGAACCCGTCCATGGATTATATTTATACAACATCCCACTTTGAATTAGGTCACTTAAATCGGTTTGAAAATCCTAAGCGGGTTGTTGGTGGAAAAGGGATTAATTCAGGACGAACCTCCGCTATCTTAGGATCAGAGGTAATTGTAACTGGTGTTTTAGCTGGCATGAATGGAGAAAATGTCGCAAAATTACTGGAATCTGAAAAATTTACAACTCAATTCAAAAAGATTCCAGGTGAAACACGAAATGCTGTCACGATTATGCATGATGACAACTGTCACACAGAAATGGTGGAAGAAGGACCACCAATCTCACCTTTAATAGAAAACGAAATTATCCAGGATATTTTAGATATTTGTACAGCGAATCCAACTATTCAAACTATTTGCTTGTCTGGTTCTGCTAATACTGAAAACGAATTTTTTTACAAAGAAATCATTGACGTTTTACGTGTTCAGTTAAGTCCAACTATTAAAATCTTAGCGGACATCTCACGTCAACAATTGGCAAATGTTTTACATTCTACTGAAAAACCCTACTTTATTAAACCCAACATTCACGAATTAGCAGAATTAATCTCTAAAGATATCAAAAACAAAACTGACGTTATCAAAAATTTAGATTACCCTGGATTAAACGATATTCCTTTATTGATGGTGTCTTGTGGCGGAGAAGGCGGAATTGTTCGTCATCAAAATACTCTTTATGATTTGAAAATCCCCAAGATTCAGCTGATCAATCCAACAGGTTCTGGTGATGCCACGGTTGGTGGGATTTCATATGGATTAGATCAAGGCTTGCCAATCGAAGAAACTTTAAAATACGGCATGGCTTGTGGAATTGCTAATGCAATGGAAACTGCGGTTGGCTTCATTCAGATAGAAAATGTTCGAGCGTTACTGCCACAAATCAAAATCACAAAAATAAACTAAAAAAATTCAATAATCAAGTGACCTCATTCATAATACCAAATGAGAAACAATTGATTATTGAATTTCTTTACGTGCTTACTTATTATTGTGCAGAATCATCCTGAATCACATTTGCACCCCAACCGTCATAACGACCTTGGTAGAAGGAAACAACATCATATAACATATAGTCGATATCACTCATGACATCATACGTAGGCATATCTACTCGTTGAATGCTCACTAAATAGTTGTCCTTACCTTCAGGTTCTCCTACTTTATCCTCTGAAATAATCGTGAAACCATCCGCCTCTACAACTAGAGCAAAACTTGCTGCATCCTCTTTTGTTTCAAAATAGGCAAAATAATCGATTGGTCTAGGTATTTCTAATACATCTCCTGATTTTTCACGATGAGCTACTAAATTTCGTCCTTTAATATACGTTAAAATACGTTCAGTCGGATATACAAAATCGTACCATGCCCACGCATCATCTGAGTTGCTAGGTGAGCCTAGTTGATACATCTCAGCCGTCATCTCTAATTTTTCAAGTCGATTGCTAATTCTAGTCGATAAAAATGAAGGCTGATTGGTAAACATAATCAAATCTCTAGTTCCATCTTGGCTAGTTAGACTGACTGGCAAAATTCCTTCCTCACCTATCACATCACTCACTGCTTGCTCTACTTCTTGTAATCTTGTTAGTTCTTGTGGACTTGGAAAACCATTTTCCACTTGCTCTAAGACAGTTAACGTTAAAATCATACATTCTGGGAATCGCTCTGGAAACCCTGTCTTTTTCGCATCCATATTAATCCGAATGACAGTTGGAATATCATCGATTTTTGAAATATAAACTTCCCAATTATCAGATAACATAATCTTCACTCCTCTTACTTAATTTATAGTATTTATCTATCATAGCATATCTTTTGTTGCTTCTAATGAACTATTTTGTATTTTATTCTAGTACTTTTTGATTAACAACTATACCAATTTTAATAAAATAACGTTTATATGTTGATTATTTAAAGAAAGTACTCTATAATTCTCCTTAACTATTTTGATCCTTTAAATCAATAATAGTTAGTACTTTATTTAAAGGAGAGAGATGGGATGATTTTCCACACCATTCACGATTTAATCGGTAACACACCCTTACTTAATATCCAAGGGTTTGATTTGCCAACGGGAACGAAGATTTTCGCTAAGCTGGAATTTTATAATCCTGGCGGGAGCGTTAAGGATCGGTTAGGAATGAAATTGTTAGATACTGCTTTTGCTGATGGACTCATAAATAATGAGTCTACTATCATTGAACCTACTGCTGGCAATACAGGTATTGGCCTAGCTTTAGCTGCACAGAAATACAATCTGAAGACTATCTTCGTAGTACCTGAAAAATTCAGCGTGGAAAAACAAGTATTAATGCAAGCTCTAGGTGCAACACTTGTTCATACTCCTACAGCAGATGGAATTCAAGGAGCGATTTCAAAGGCACAAGAATTGGCGAAATCTATTCCAAACAGTTTTGTACCGATGCAATTTGAGAATCCAAACAATCCACTAACCTATTATGAAACATTGGGACCTGAATTACTTCAGGATCATCCAGAACCTTTCACTTCTTTTGTAGCTGGTTCTGGTAGTGGCGGAACATTCGCTGGTACAGCTAGCTATTTAAAAGAAAAAATGCCAGAAATTCGCACATGTATTGTTGAACCTGAAGGCTCGATCTTAAATGGTGGACCCCTTCATGGACATGATACAGAAGGCATTGGAATGGAATTTATCCCAGAATTTTTAAATCCACAATTATTTGATGAAATTTACACCATCTCTGATGAAGATGCGTTTTATTATGTAAAAGAACTTGCTAAACAAACAGGTCTTTTTATCGGTAGCTCTAGCGGAGCTGCGTTTGCAGCCTGTCTGAAAGAGGCGGCTTTATTGCCTGCCGGAAGTCACATTGTGACGGTCTTTCCAGATAGTAGCGAACGTTATATGAGTCAAAAAATATACCGATAGGAGGGTTTTCTCATGAAAATGAAAACCAAATTAATTCACGGCGGCATTAGTCGCGATAACTATACAGGAGCGTTAAGTGTACCCATTTATCAAGTATCCACGTATGCACAGGAAAAAGTAGGCAAACATAAAGGCTATGAATATTCACGTTCTGGCAATCCTACTCGATTTTCACTAGAAGAATTGATTGCTGATTTAGAAGAAGGCATACAAGGTTTTGCCTTTGGATCAGGATTGGCTGCGATTCATGCGGTATTTTCTTTATTTGAACAAGGAGATCATGTTGTTCTGGGTGATGATGTTTATGGTGGAACATACCGGCTTTTAAATTCAGTATTAAAGAAACAAGGTTTAGCCTTTACCATTGTTGATACCAGCAAACCAGAGGAAATTTTAGCAGCGATTCAACCTGCTACTAAAGCTGTTTATTTGGAATCTCCAAGTAATCCACTTTTAAAAATTTCTGATATTGGTTTAATTGCGAAATTAGCCAAGGAAAATGACTTATTAACAATTGTTGATAACACTTTTGCAACACCTTACTTCCAACAACCTTTAACGTTAGGCGCTGATATTGTTGTTCATAGTGGAACGAAGTATTTAGGTGGACACAGTGATGTTGTTGCTGGATTAGCGACAACTAATAAACCTGAATTAGCAGAACAAATCGGCTTTTTACAAAATGCAATTGGCGGTGTTTTGGGACCACAAGATAGTTGGTTATTACAAAGAGGCATTAAAACGTTAGGCATTCGTATGGAAGAATTGTCTACTAATGCGATGGCCGTTGCCAACTTATTAAGTACACATCCAAGTGTAGCAACGGTGTACTATCACGGTTTGCCAACTCACCAAGGACACGAAATTGCAAAAAAACAAATGACTGGCTATAGCGGAATTGTTTCATTTGAATTGAATGAAGGACTATCACCAGCAACATTTGTTGAGAGCTTAAAGATATTTACTTTAGCCGAAAGCCTTGGCGCTGTTGAAAGTCTAGCTGAAATTCCTTCTGTAATGACACATGCCTCTATTCCTAAAGAATTACGTCTTAAAGCTGGAATTAAAGATGAATTAATTCGCCTATCTGTTGGCTTAGAAGATATTGAAGATTTGACGGAAGATTTACTGCAAGCCTTGACGCTTGCAAGTATGTAGGGTTGACGTTATGGGTAGAGAATTTTTAGAAGTTTTTTCTGATTGGGCTGAAGAATACGATACTTTTGTGCAAGGACAAGATCCCGCTTATCAACCAGTTTTTAAAGATTATTCCGTTATTTTAAAAACAATTGTTGAAAAAAGCGGTAATTCTGTGATTGAATTTGGGATTGGTACTGGGAATTTAACCTTATTATTACTTGAATCAGGTAGAAAAGTTTTCCCAATTGAGCCATCCCCTGAGATGCGCCAGTTAGCTAGCTTGAAGCTCCCACATTCTGTTACAATTTATGATGGTGATTTGCAACATTACCCGTTACCAACTGAACCTGTTGATACCATTGTCAGTTCTTATGTATTTCATCATCTGACTGATGCGGAAAAATTAGTTGCTTTAAAAGATTATGCCACTCTCTTACCAAAAAGTGGTAAACTTATATTTGCTGATACAATGTTTCAGACACAAGAAAGTTATGATGAAAAAATCCAACAAGCTTACACAGCAAACTTTATTGACTTGGCAGAGGATCTTGAACGGGAGTATTATCCTTTAATTACTACAATGGAGAATTCCTTTAAAGAAGCTGGATTTTCAGCTATTTTCACACCGATGAATGACTACGTCTGGCTTGTTGAAGCAACCAAACTCTAATTACAGGAGGCTGTATTCAAATGGAAAAAATGAACGTTGAAAGTTTTAATTTAGATCACACAAAGGTGAAGGCTCCCTATGTTCGTTTAGCTGGTCGCAAAGATGGTGAAAAAGGCGACGTTATTTTCAAATATGATGTCCGTTTTAAACAACCAAACAAAGAACATATGGAAATGAAAAGCTTACACTCACTAGAACATTTGACGGCAGAATTGATTCGTAATCACGCAGACTACATTGTAGACTGGAGTCCGATGGGATGCCAAACTGGTTTTTATCTGACTGTATTAAATAACGATAACTATGAAGATATCTTAACAGTTTTAGAATCAACTATGAAAGATGTTTTGGTAGCAACTGAAGTTCCTGCTAGCAACGAAGTCCAATGCGGTTGGGCTGCTAGTCATACATTAGAAGGCGCGCAAGAGTTAGCACAAGAATTCTTAGATAAACGTGATGAATGGTCGACTGTTTTTGCATAGATAGACTCATAATAGCTAGAAACATAACTGTTTTTCAGTTATGTTTCTAGCTATTTTTTATCTATTTAAATAACGTATTTCCCCTAATAGTATAGACTGCTCTGAAGTTTCATTAATTGAATTAAAAAAATCGTTATTTAAATTTATTGGATTTTTATCGACTTTTATCAAATCAATTGAACATTCTATTTATTTTTCATACATTTCTGGTTTTAAAACGGCTACATAAGGCAAGTTACGATAACGTTCCGCAAAGTCAATTCCATAACCAACAACAAATTCATTAGGAACTAAAAATCCGACATAATCTGCTTTAATATCAACTAGGCGACCTTCTGGCTTATCTAATAATGTCACCAATTTCACTGATTTTGCCCCACGACGCATTAACAAATTCACTAAATAATCTAATGTTCGTCCACTATCAATGATATCCTCAACAATTAGAATGTCACGATCTACAGCACTCGTACTTAAATCTTTGATAATCTTGACTTTTCCTGAAGAAATCGTTGAATTTCCATAACTTGAAACATCCATAAAATCCAGTTCCAATTGAATATCCATCGCTTTTGCTAAATCTGTTGTGAAAAATAAACTCCCTTTTAAGACACCTACCAACAAAGGTTTAGAATCTTTATATTCCTTCGCCAAGTCTTGTCCTAATTCGCTTACACGCTGAGCTATTTCCTCTTCAGAAAATAAAGTTTTCAGAATATCATTTTGCATTAATTCGCCCGCTCCTTTAAATTAAACTGAGTACTTACAGTCTAACAGCTTCTTGCTTAATACACAATTTGAATTTATTTATTCTCGTAAATCCAGTTGATAATAGTCTAAATCTAACAATTCACCAAATTTATAACCAACTGCTTTTAGACTGCCACAGAATACAAACCCCAATTTCTGATGCAAATGAATACTTCCAGGATTCACATGGTCAATTCCACCTATCATCATCCAATATCCTTGATTTTTAGCCTGTTGAATCAGCTCACGCATTAATTGCTCACCGATTCCTTGTCCTTGAAAATCAGGTCCAATATAAATTGAATGTTCAACGGTATAACGAAAAGCACTTTTTTCACGAAAGAGTCCATATGTCCCATAACCTGCTACTTCACCATTTTTTTCCATCACTAATAAAGGCAAATCCTGCGCTTGTTTTTCCTGATACCACATGAGTTGTTCAGCCAACGTATGCGGTTCTTCATCATACGTTGCCGTCGTCGTTAAAATTGCTTGATTGTAAATTGCTAATATCGCCGGAATATCCGCCTCTGTCCCCACTCGAATCATCAAAATCCCCCTGACTAGAAATTAAAAATTATGCTAATCATACTAAAAAATATAGGAAGATTCAATGATTTTAGAGGGGATTTTTCCTTCCAATCTAAAAACAGCCATACACTCTATGCCTAAACTAGAATGCACCGCTATTTTTATTTATTCATTTACTCTTTTGCCAATGCCTCTAAAACAGTTGAATTATTTTTAATCACTAATGGCTCCTTCTCACTAGAAACTCCTCGAGCCTGCATCTCTTCAACCACAATCTCTTCCGTTTTCGGACTAATAAATTCAGTCTGATCTTCATTCAAAATAAATCGTCCTTGACTACCAGCAATAGTTGAATAATAAAGTTCATTTAGATTTAGTTGATAAAAATCATCGATAATCGGTACTGCAAAAAAGACCACTTCAGCACCCGTTTGAGTATTAGCAACACCATCAAATAAAACCCGTACCTGTGTACTAGGATCTACAAGATTTCCCGTTTTTTCAAAAGTTTTTTTGGGTATATCCAGCTCTCCGGCAGATACTACACCACCTGGTTCGATAAAATAAACCTCTTGTCCAACAGCAAAATCACCCTTTAAATTTTCTACTATTTCGACCTTTAACAATGTAATCGCTTGTGGTTCACCATCATTTAAATCAATTGTCTGACTCGTCTCACTAATAACTTTGCCTTTGATCATCACATCCGTAGCTTCTGAAATTTCATGAACCGTCTCAAAATCATAAATTGAATCTGTTTCAACGAATACATTTAAATCAAAATCATCAACCATAGAATGATTTAACTTTTTATCATTAACTTTACTTTGCTGCCTATTTTCAACTTGAGCTACTTCAGTTGGGCGAAATGACTGATAAATAACCAAACTCAATAGACTTACCAAAAATAATAGCGAAAAAATAGTGTATTTCTTCATGATAACCCTCATTTCTTATTATTTATATTTTTGATTAATATCACTAAAATCAATACTTTGCGGTCCATTTGTTTTTCGTCCTTGCCCTATCTGTAACATAACTGAATAAGGATAAGGATGACCAGTTGGATGTGCCAAACCAAAAATATGGCCTATCTCATGTGCGATAGTTCCATGTTTATTAAACTCTGTTAATCTATCAAAAGTGGGCGTATTTAACTTTACGATTCCCCAATACCAATTTTGATTTGTGGAAACTAAACTTCCACCAATGTAATGTTCTGCGTATCCAGCAATCCCTTGTGATGCAGACCACCAACTCCCTTTATGAAAATCTACTACACTTGCAGATTGTGTTCCAGTTTCTCTAAACGAAATTGGTGTGTAAGCTCCTGTTCCATTACTGTTTGTCCACGCACTCATTCGGCTATTAATCTGCCCTTTCATAGAGTTCGCGGATGGAGTAACGTAATAATATTGAGTATTTCGTCCATAATTTCCAATACCATTACTCAGTCTGCCAGGAAAACGAACTGCCTCTACCGAAGAAAATGTAAAAAAAATACTACTGATAAATAGAACAAATATTGCTGCCTTAGATAAAATCCTAATTTTTTTCATATCATTTCTCCTTTAAAATTAATTATGAAATCATTTTTTATAATTATATCATTATTATATTTTTATTTTTTTATTTTTTTACAAAAAAAAAAGAAAAACAAAAAAAGCAGCTAAAATCCACACTAATAAAACGGTGAACTCTAACTACTTCTAATAATCAATCAATTACGCTTCTTTCACACGATTTGAAATCAATACAAATGGTGTATAAATAACTACTCCGATAATGATAATCACAATTTGCAATAACGAAGCTCTAAAGTCACCAGCTGTTGCTAGATAGCCCGATAAAATTGGTGGAGTTACCCACGGAACAAGAATATACGTTGGCGGTACCCATTGTAATGAAGTTGCCACATAGGCAATAATCGTTGAAACCATTGGCACAATTACAAATGGAACGGCATAAATCGGATTGAAAACAATTGGCAAACCAAACATAATCGGCTCACTAATATTGAACAAACTTGGTACCGTTCCCAATTTAGCAATTAAACGTTGTTCATCTTTTTTAGAAAAGATCAGCAAGGCAATTACTAAACAGATCATTGTTCCGCCGCCACCCATGTAAACATACGCATCTAAAAACGGTTGTGTCACAATATTTGGAGCTGTCACTCCAGCTTTAATAGCGTCAATATTCTGTTGCAAAGAAGCTAGTAAAATGGGACCTGAAATTGCACCAAAAACAAAGGCTCCATGAATCCCGAAGATAAATACAAATGTCGCTAAGAAAACATACAATAAAATTCCTGGTAACGTTTGGAAACCACCAACTAATGGCGTTTGTAGAACTTTAACAACTAAATCTGGTACGGTCATTCCCGAAAGTCCCTTAATTGCTTCTTCTGCAATCGCAAAGATTGAAATTGTTAAAAATGATGGAATTAATAAGTTAAATGATTTTGCAATTGCTGGTGGAACACTGTCTGGCATGTTGATTCTTAATTTTTTGCTCTTTGATAATTTGCCTAATAAACTTACACTTAACAATGATGCAATAATTCCTAAAAACATACCTGATGCGCTTGTATAATTTTGTGTTAAAGCGCCCATTGTCGTCACATCACCATCTGCCGTCCAAACAGAAACTGCATTTGGAACTAAACTAACATAACAAGCGACAGCAATAATCGCCTCTAACGAACCTTCCATATCGTAGGATTTTGCTAAACGATATCCAATGAGAAAGGTTACCAACAAACCTAAAATTCCCAACGTTCCATTATATGCTTGAACCCCAACTGCCGAGATAAAATCAACGCCCGGCATCGATCGTAACAAACCAGTATCTTGATTTAACAAGACATTATTCACTAACAAGAAGAATGCAGCCACAATAGTAATTGGAATCGTTGTAGCAAAAGCATCCCGAATGGCCATAATGTGTTTCTGAGAGGCAATTTTTGTTGAATAAATCGATAATTTTTCAATTAATTTTGAGTTCATTTCGTCGTTCTCCCCTTTTCTAATTCATAAAATTCAGCTAAAATTGCTAACCATTTACCTGCTGTTCCAACCCAAACTTCTTTATATGTCGCGTTATTTAACTGTGGCCAATACGGAGCATCTTCATTGCCAAACGTCTGCACTCCAACAGGCATCTCTCCAACCATTTCTCCAGTTAAAACAGAGTATTGTTGCGCATAACGGTAACCTTCACCGTACATCAGCGATTGATTAAACGGATTCTTTCCAACAACCCACTGCAATTGATTTTCAGCAATCGTCAATAAGTCTTCGTCTGACAAATATGCTCCTAACGTCGCCGCAACCTTACCCATAGATAACAAGATTGCGTTGTTTCCTCTAAACGAGAACCATACAGGGAATCGTTTTACATAAAGATTCACTCCGACTTCTTCGCCTTGCTCTAACTGTTTTAAATAATCTTCCTGCGCTTCATCCCCCACTAAAAGATGCTGTTTATGGAAACTTTCTAACTCCAAAGCTTCATCTTTCAAATAAACCCCACTGGCAATCATAGGATACGGTGCCGTAAAATCCATTAAATAAATGAGATAGTCACCATACTCGCGAATACTTTGTTGCCATTTTTGATAATCTGGATGCTCGGATTGTGTTTTTGCTAATGTAACCAATGCATCACTGTATAAATGCTCTCTTGCTTGATGATTAAAATGTTGTACAACTTGATGACCTTCATCACGATAGAAGAAACCTTTTAATAACTCACCATTATGCAACTGTAGTCCCTTGTTTTCCTGACATTCTAACATTTCATCCATATAATTACGGGCTTTTTCAGCATAGTACTCTTCACCAGTTAATTTGAATAATAACGAACTCGACCATGACATCGTCGCTAAGAAGAGACTTTTTGAAGTACTATACGTATGCTCCCAGAAAACAGGTTCATGAACAAAACCAACCGTTGCAAACTCTTCTTCAGCAAATCGATAATCTGCAACAGCAACAGCAATCGCTTGACTTTTCAGACGATTTTCATTTGGCAATAATAGCGCAATTTTTGCTTCAATTCCTGAACACAAGTAATTTTCATACGCATTATTGTGCACCCGAGCAATCATATCGTCCATGTTGCCAATTAATCCATCTGACCAAATCGTAATTCCAACACTCGTAGCACGATACCCGTCACCAAAACGCGTTTTCAAAATAAAATCAAAGCCCCATTCAGCTTCTTCCATTAAACGTAGATACAACTGTTGATCTAGATGTTCTACGACCGCAGCCATTTCAAATAAACTCTGAGTCACCTCTGCCGTTTGGATCATTTGTTGCGAAACATCGCCGGCATCATGCCATCCACCATTGAATACAAGGCTTTCGCCGTTATGCGTTGCTAAAATATCTCCATGACAACTTCCGTGTTTATCAGGAACTGGACAGCCACAACGTTCACAGAAGATAAAATTCAGACTCTTCCAAATAGAATCCTGCCAAACTTGGCTGACATTCCCAATAGTAAAGGTTTCTGTTTTAACCTTACCCACTCGTAAATAGTACTCGCCATCTGTAGCAAATTGGCTAAAATCTAAAATCAAGAATGAGCCAATCGATGTTGTTTTTTCTTGAATTTTTCCAATAAACACAACTTCTTGATCCTTCGCCGAAACTAATTCAAAGTTGGTTACTGGAACATTTTTGGTTTGCATTAAAGCGGTTTTTACAAGATTTTTCTGATAGCCTGTATGAGAATAAATAATGCTTTCAGACTTTGGCATCCAGCCTTTAGAAACATTGCTACTAGCCGTTTTTTCTAAGGTAATTTTTCGGATTAAATAACTTTGTTCAAGTCCCGTTCCACGATCACGACCATTCATCAAATACGTAAAACTTAATTCACTAATAGCATCCCTTGGCAAATCTGTGATTTCTAATGAACACGAATTCCATGAATTATTTTCGAGATTTGCTACATGATAGCCTTCACGGTCATAAATATCAGGAACTTTAATGACACCATCATTTTTTAATCCAACAATAATATGCGGATTCACAGCTCCTGGACAATTTGGATAAATTTCAAATGAAACCTGATTGTAATCTTGCCAATCCTCTAATTGAACCTCACGATAAACTGAAACTTGACCAAAATTACTATAATCTCCATCTTCTGGTGCATCTGGTGGCCATTGGGGCAACCGAGTTGGAGAAGATAATTGAATCTCACCTGAAACAAGAAGTTCACTAGCCCCTTGATGACGATGTTGCCAGCTCACATTCTTAGTCACTTCTTCTTCCGAATTTATTGGAAATAACTGTTTTTGCTTTAAGATTTCTACTTGTTCATTGCTTGTTTCAAAAGAATCTTTAGTATTAATTTGCAACGGACGGTGAATATACCCTGATTGTTGAATTTGAGTAAGAAGTTCTGATTTCATTAACGCATCTGCACCTTTCCTGATTTAAGTTGATTGAATGCCAAAATACTACACCCTTTTATTCCGATTGTTTTTGCTTCAAGACTTGTTAAAACGACCCCATATGTCACAAAACGAAGCGTTTTTTCATTTAAATAAGGAGTTAACTGTTTTAAGAACCAGCCATCCTGAACAACTCCGCCACCCAACACGACTACCTCAGGATCAGAGACACGTACCAAATTCATAATCAAATTAGCCACGCCTACTAAGGCTTCACCGACAACTGCTCGGGCTAATGCATCGCCTTGATCGTATGCTTGAAATAAAGTTTCTCCAGAAATTCGAGTGTTGATTTCCACAGGCTTCTTAACAATGGATTCTGGATAGTCTTTCATAACAGCCATTGCCCGGTTGTGCAACCCTAATCCAGATGCTAGCACTTCTACGCAGCCTTTTCGACCACAAGGACATAACACCTCACTATGCATATCAACTACCATATGACCAATTTCTCCAGCATTAAAATGTCCGCCTTCAATAATTTGGTTTTCAACTACCACACAAGCTGCAATTCCTGTACCAATATTTAAATAAACCGAATTTTTGGTAAGGTTACCATTTCCGAGTGTTATTTCTGCTAAAGTTGCACAATAAACATCATTTGCAATAAAACATGGTAGTTTAAATTCATCTTCTATCTCCTTAACTAAGTAAACAGGCTGGCTAACTGATGGATTAATCTCAATCCAAAGGCCATGTTCACGATCAACTCGTCCAACTACTCCAATCCCAATGCCGATTGGATTTCCAATAAAACCAATACTCTCTTGATAATCATTTAGTGCTGCTTTTATTTTTAACACTGCATTTATTTGTGAAGAAACATCTGATGGATAGCGTTTACTAGCTAAAACTTCACCCAGCTCATTTACTTCGCCTATTAATATTTTTGTTCCGCCTAAATCAATTGATAGAATTGTTTGTTCCTTCGTTTCCAAAAAATCAAACCTCCTTTTTATTTTTGGTAAGGTTACCTAAAATGCTTGAATTTTTATTTTTATTAGCATACACTAGGTTCATAGCTATTATTCAAACCAAAGGAGCTTCCTTATGAAAAAACCAGTAACAATCATTGAAATCGCTGAAAAAAGTGGCGTTTCAGTCTCAACTGTTTCACGCGTACTCAATAATAGTCCCTCTGTTTCAGATAAAAAAAGAAAAAAAATTCAAGCAGTTATTGATGAACTTGGCTATCAACCTAGTGTTTTTGCCAGAGGAATGATTTCTAAAAAAACGAATACCTTAGCCGTCGTCGTTCCAGATATTACCAATCCTTACTTCACCTCATTAATTGTTAAAATTGAACAATACAGCAAAGAAATCGGCTACTCACTATTACTTTTCAATACAATGACAGCGGGTTCAAATAAATTTGCTGATACAGGTTTTAAAGAGGCGACGGCCTTCAAGTCAATTATCGAAAAACAAGTAGATGGCGTTTTAATCTTAGGCGGCGAGATTGATAAAGAGCAGCCTAATGAAGAGTATTTAATTGCATTAAATCAGCTAAATCAACAAATTCCGGTTGTCATTATCGGACAAAAACAAGAAAATTGTGAGTGTATTTTTGTTGAACGAGATCTGGATAAAGGCGTCACAACCTTAACGCAACATTTGTTAGCTTTAGGACATCGCAAAATTGGTTTTATTGGTGGCGAAGCAGGTGTTAAAGTGACAACTCAAAGAGTGGATGCCTTTAAAAACACGCTAACTATTTACTCAGAAGTAGATGAATCTTTGATTATTCTTAACGATTATTATGTTGAAGATGGGTATCATGGGATGCAAAAATTACTGGCAAATACAGAAAATCTGCCTACTGCTGTTGTCGCAATCAACGACACCGTAGCGATTGGCGTTTTACGAGCATTAGCTGACGCTCAATACAATTGTCCGAAAGATATTGCTGTTGCTAGCTGTGACTGTTTCCCAAATAGCGAATTTCAAATCCCTAGAATTACTACAATCGATCAACACAATGAATATCTTGGCAAGGCTTCCGTTATGAAATTAATTAGTGCTATTCAATCGGAAGATGAAAATAGCATGATTCAACATTCACCCGAATTAATTATTCGTGAATCTTGCGGAGCTAGACTAAAAGGAGCGTTACGATAACCATGAAACAACATTTAATTTGTATGGATATTGATGGTACATTGTTTGACTCTAATCAACAAATATCTGCAAATACGATCAAGCTTATTCAAAAATTACAACAAGAAGGACATCTTTTTTATGTAGCTACAGGAAGAATGTATCAGTCTGCCTATGAAACAGCACAACGGGTTAGCCCTGAAACAGCTGTTTTAGCTTCAAATGGTGGAATTTTTAATCTAGAGCAAAACGTAACAGAACATTTATTTGCCCCTGAAACTGCTCTAGCTATTTTTAAAGTTGCGAAATCGCAACGACTGCCACTATTTTTCTTTTCTAAGGATGCCGTTTATTATAGTGAATTCTTACCTGATTATTTTATTGACAAAGGCGATCAAGGACGTGTAAATAGCGGGGCTAAACAGAATTTTCATGAAATTTCAACAGAAGTCGAATTGATGAAACACATTGGTCAATTTATTAATGGAATCATTATTTCTGAAGATAATCGTGATGGCTTAGCCACAGCCAACCTAGAATTTGCCACTATTCCTAATTTGCATGTTTCATCTTCCTTCAGCAACAATATCGAACTGATGCCTGACCATGTTAATAAAGCCACGGCTATTAAAGAAATCCAAGACTATTACGGTATTTCAACTAGCGAAGTAATTGCTTTTGGTGATGGTGAAAACGATCGAGAAATGTTAGTAGCTGCAGGAACCGGAGTGGCGATGGACAATGCAACTCTAGCAATTAAAGAAATCGCAACAACCATTACAGCCTCTAACAATGAAGAAGGAATCTATCAATTTTTAAAACATTATTTTAGAAACGGAGCCTAATTATGACAAAACCAACTATGTTAAGTTATATTTATTCAGAAGAAGCACAAATGAAAGCCATTCTAGCGACATATCCAGCTAACTTTGAAGCAGCTACTGCCCTTTCCGAAACACAAGAATGGCTAGTTTTAGGAACTGGATCAAGTATTAACGCAGCTTATAGCGCCAAATATTATATTGAAAAAATGGCGGATGTACGGATGGATATTCAAGAACCCTTTAACTTCACTCATTATGAAAAAGTCTCGCCTCATATTCAGTCCGTACTAGGTATTTCCCAAAGTGGACAAAGTAGCTCAACTATTGAAGCTTTACAAAAAATAAATGCAGAACATTCACTACCAACATTAGCTGTGACTAGCCGTCCAGAAAGTGAAATCACTAAATTTACGACGAATGTATTAGATATTGGAAGTGGTCAAGAACGGGTTGGCTATGTGACTGTCGGCTTTACTGCAACTGTCTTATCTCTAATGCTATTAGGCTTACGAATTGGCGTGAAAAAAGGACTTATTTCTGCCGAACAAGAAGCTGCGGAGCTGACTACGTTTGCTCAAATGACCGAACAAATCCAATCAATAATCGATAAAACCGAAGCTTTCTTTGAATTAAATAAAGCTGATTTTAAAGCAGCGCCACGCTTTTCTGCTGTTGGGTACGGTCCTGCTGTTGGAACCGTCAAAGAAATGGAAACTAAATTCTCAGAAACGGTTCGTGTTCCCTCACAAGGTATTGAGTTAGAAGCTTTTATGCACGGTCCTTATCTAGAAGTTAATCCTGAACACCGTATCTTCTTTGTTGAGACACCAAGCCCAGTATTAACGAAAGCAACTTTACTTAAACAGTATGAGGCCAAACAAACAAGCCATGTCTTTACCCTTACAACCGAAGCTAGCACTGACTCTAAAACGTTAGGTCTAGACTATAAAATGGATGAATTGAAAGCACCTTATCTTCTCATCATCCCTTTCCAAATCTTAGCTTGGCGTATTGCAACTGAAAAAGGTATCGATTTAACCAAAAGAATCTATACTGATTTTTCACAAGCTGTTCACAGTAAAACTCAAGTACAAGATTACGTTTAAGTTAAACAAAAAAAGCCTTCTAAAATAAAATAGAAGGCTTTACATTTAAATTAAAAGCAGAGCATGTATTATTTCTTTTTATTACTATATTTTGGATGCCATGTGAAAAAACCCCATAGTAATACTAAAAATATTCCAATTCCAACTAATAGCCAATTATCACTACGCACTAATATTTTCACTAAAAAATAAAAGCCCAAACATAAAATTACAGCTGGAAGATATTCTTTCATAAACATTCATCCTTTACTAAAAAATTACAAAAAGAGCATTAATGATTTCGTTACCCACCATGCAACAGAATCGCTCATACCAACTTTTTTACACCCTGAATAAACAGCATCTTCAACAGCTCCAGTAAAATTATCAATAACACCCAAAATAGTTTCAAAACCAGCGGCACCATACATTGCTGCCTTAATATTTGCTGGAATTTTATTCCAAACAGCTCTCAATGCTTTTACTGCCCAACTTAATTTTCCTTTTTCCATTGAATCTGTTGTCAAAACATTGCCATCTTTATCAACTGCAAATCCATTTGTTAAAACAATACCACTATCTTCTATTTTTTTTAATTCTGCAATTTCTTCTACAGTTACTCCATATTGTTCTAATTCCTTAATATCAGGATTTACTTTAGAGTAATCACTTACATTTTTTTGTTCAATATTTCGAAATGAATTATCCTTAGCGTTTGCTTCAACTGATCCGTATGCCGATAAAACTAGTGGACTTAATAATACAACCAATGATCCTTTTAAAATGATATTTTTCACTTATATTCCTCCATATAATATGTAGTTATCGTTATAATTGTCAGTTTTCCGTACATTTAAATAAGAAATTATAGTTAGAAACAGTATATTTTTATTTAAAATAAAAAACACCAAAAAATTAAAATATTTTTACATTCTGATAATACCATTAATTTAAATATATGTAAATGGTTTTTTTATAAAATTAACACACTACTGATCACGGCGCATTTTATAATAAAGACAAACACCTTTCCTTCCAAGAACGAAACACGATTCAAGATAAGCACCGTGAAGGCTGGAGTAACCGCCAAATCGCTGCCTCGCAAACAATCAATAATGAAATCAAGCGTGGCTCAACGATGCAGCGCCAAAAACAAACGCAAAATGGCAAAACCTATCTTTACGACGATGATTTCATAAGAAATATCTAAAACAATTAAATCAGACTCTATAATTCTAAGTATTTTTTTGATATGATTGTTCATGAGCATATTGCCTCCCGTTTGTTTTTTTTGTCGTAAATTAATCATATAGGGGAACGATATGTTTGATAATACCTAAATAAAAAAAGGACTGATTGAATCATTTTATGATTCATCAGTCCTTTAAATTACAGAGTCGAATATTCATGACCAATCATCTTATTGAAATAAAAGTGCAAAAAACTATGGATGAAACCAGATGGTTTCATCCATAGTTCCTCTTTTTTATTTAACTTATTTTAAGCTTCTCTTTTTTGAAAAAAGAATACTTATTGCACCGAATAAAGCTAATAGCCCTATAATTAATGTTAGATAATTTGGCATTTCACCTGTTTGTGGAAATTCAGTTACATGACTTTCTGGTTTAGGTGTTGGTGTAGGAATTTGAGTTCCATTACTAGTTCCTTGATCACTATGATTTTCATTAGTATTTCCATCAACTACCAGATTTTTCGTATAAATATAAATCACGTCTTGTGCTTTATCTGTAAAAGTTCCAGTTGAATTACCTTGAATTTCTTTAAACATATAGCCTTTAATATCAAGCTGTTTGGTGGTATAATTCTCCCCAACATTCCCTGATAAAATGACATCCTTTGAAAGTGTATTCCCCTGTTCATCCTGATAACGAACCGTCACATCGGCTCCTTTTACTGCATCTTTCGTATAAACATAAATCACTTCTTGGACTTTATCCGTAAATTGACCCGTTGAATTCCCCTTTACTTCTTTGAAGGTATACCCTTTAATCCCTAATTCTTTCGACGTATAATTTTCGCCAACATTCCCTGATAAAACTTCATCTTTTGAAAGTGTATTCCCTTGTTCATCCTGATAACGAACCGTCACGTCCGCTCCTTTTACTGAATCTTTCGTATAAATATAAATCACTTCTTGAACTTGATTCGTAAACTGACCCGTTGAATTCCCTTTTACTTCTTTGAAGGTATACCCTTTAATCGTCAATTCTTTCGACGTATAATTTTCCCCAATATTTCCTGATAAAACTTCATCTTTTGAAAGTGTATTCCCCTGTTCATCCTGATAACGAACCGTCACATCCGCTCCTTTTACTGCATCCTTCGTATAAACATAAATCACTTCTTGTGCTTTATCCGTAAACTGACCTGTCACATTTCCCTTTACTTCTTTAAACGTATACCCTTTAATCACTAATTCTTTCGACGTATAATTTTCCCCAATATTCCCTGATAAAACTTCATCTTTTGAAAGTGTATTCCCCTGTTCATCCTGATAACGAACCGTCACATCAGCTCCTTTTACTGGATCTTTCGTATAAATATAAATCACTTCTTGAACTTTATCCGTAAATTGACCCGTTGAATTCCCTTTTACTTCTTTGAAGGTATACCCTTTAATCGTCAATTCTTTCGATATATAATTCTCCCCAACATTCCCTGATAAAATGACATCCTTTGAAAGTGAATTCCCTTGTTCATCCTGATAACGAACCGTTACATCGGCTCCTTTTACTGGATCTTTCGTATAAATATAAATCACTTCTTGGACTTTATCCGTAAATTGACCCGTTGAATTCCCCTTTACTTCTTTGAAGGTATACCCTTTAATCGCTAATTCTTTCGACGTATAATTTTCCCCAATATTCCCTGATAAAACTTCATCTTTTAAAAGTGTATTCCCTTGTTCATCCTGATAACGAACCGTCACATCGGCTCCTTTTATTGCATCTTTCGTATAAACATAAATCACTTCTTGTGCTTTATCCGTAAACTGACCTGTCACATTTCCCTTTACTTCTTTAAACGTATACCCTTTAATCCCTAATTCTTTCGACTTATAATTTTCCCCAATATTTCCTGATAAAATGACATCCTTTGAAAGTGTATTCCCCTGTTCATCTTGATAACGAACCGTCACGTCCGCTCCTTTTACTGGATCTTTCGTATAAATATAAATCACTTCTTGAACTTGATTCGTAAACTGACCCGTTGAATTCCCTTTTACTTCTTTGAAGGTATACCCTTTAATCGTCAATTCTTTCGACGTATAATTTTCGCCAACATTCCCTGATAAAACTTCATCTTTTGAAAGTGTATTCCCCTGTTCATCTTGATAACGAACCGTCACGTCGGCTCCTTTTACTGGATCTTTCGTGTAAACATAGATAGTTTCTTGTTGTTGATCGGTAAACCACCCAACTTTATTCCCTTTCACTTCTTTAAACGTATATCCTAGGATAGTAAGTTGTTTGGTGATATACCCTTTTCCAATATCACCACTTAAGATAGCATCTACTGCAATCTTAATGCCCTGCTCATCTTGATAGCGAACCGTTACATCGGCTCCTTTTATAGGATTTTTCGTATAAATATAGATTACTTCTTGCGCTTTGTCCGTATATTGACCATTCACATTTCCTTTTACTTCCTTGAACGTATATCCAGGAATATCCAACTTGTTCGTTGCGTAATTATCACCAACATTGCCACTAAACGTTTCATCTGTTGCAATTTGATTTCCTTGTTCATCCTGATATCGAGCTGTCACATCAGCGCCCAATACAACTTGTTTGCTATAAATAAATTTAAATTGATACTTAGGTGTTTTAGAAATAACCGTACTAGTACCTTGTTCAATTAAAATTGAATTGGGTTTACCACTAATTGGTTGACCTTTTATTGTTAACGCATACGGAGCTTCTGCGTATGTGTCCATAATATTGGATTGAGTAATATCCGTTTCAGTACCTGTTTCATTAATTAAAATAACTTTTTCTAAAGTCTGTCCTGGAATAATAACTATATCTTTATATTTTTCTACAATTAATGCATTATAAGCAAGGGGCAAACTTGCTGGTTCATCTGCTTTTATTTGATTCCCAGTTGCATCATAAAATAAAAAATTGGAGCGATACATTCTAGATTTTAATTGAATAAAAGCTTTATTTCCTACAAGTGGTTTACTTTTAAATCTAAAATTATATTTTATATAGTCTGTATCTTCAATTAATGTAGCATCCGCACTTGTTGATTCTACTTGATAAATATCTGCAAAATCTAACCTCTTCATCAAAACAGATAAGGGTATACTAGAGTCAGTCAATGAAAATGGACCTGTATATATATTAAGATTTTCAGCATAAGGAGCACGATAATACGGATCTGTCGGCATTGCTGTAATTGTAAATGTTCCTGTTATATCCGTATCAGCAAGCGGACTGGGGCTTGTTGTTAATGGCTGCTCAGTTGGAGCTACAGCATATGATGGAGTTGGAAAAATCGTCATAATTGTTAGTAATGTGACAAACAGTATTCTATACTTTTTCAAAAAAAATTCCTCTTTTCAGTTTATTAGCAAAAACTAATAAACTTATAATATTATTTTTGTACAAACTTATGTAAGATAATATACTATGGAGAATTATTTGAGTCAATTTCTATAATTTAGTAAATAGTAAACATTTTTGGGAATATACAAATTATTTTTTTATTATAAAAACTTCAAATGAATTTTATATTTTTGCTGAATGGGTTTACAAATCCACTCTTTTAAACAAACTAATCAAAAGAATTTCTATAATAAATAACAGATAATTAATGAAAACAAGAGCTATTTCTATGAGGCTTCCGACTTAAAAAAGTTGATTTTTAATTAAAAACAAAAAAACAATCTTTCATTTCCCCAATAAATAAGAATAAATTTAATTATAAAAAAATGATTTTTTTTTAACTTTTCTAAACACTTCCCTCATTTGATACACCAAATAAAACAGCTTCTCAAAAAATGGTAATCCGATTAATAAAATATAGATCCAAACTATAGCTCCTTTAAATCACTTTGCTAAACTGCAAAAAAAAGCTGTAGCAAGTTCTATAAAACACAGCAATCATAATGGAAAACTTGAAAAAATGAGTTCCTAGTGTTAATTGATTGTCCATCAGAAATTCAGTCAATGTTCTCTAACTATACTGTTTCTGAGTACTAGACGGAAACAGATTATTATTTCCGTCATTTTTTGTAACAAAAAAAGTAGGTGAGAAATTAACATTTCTCACCTACTTTTTAAAATGGGCTGTGGGGGGATCGAACCCACGACAGTCCGATTAAGAGTCGGATACTCTACCAACTGAGTTAACAGCCCAATATTCACTTGAAATACCTTATCATTCTACCACTTAGCCTTATTAAATGCAACTTCTCCAAAAGTTAGATACTTATTATGACAAACTAATATTAAAACTTTAACAAAGCTACTACATAAAACTACAGTCTATAAATAATTTAAATTCAGTGTAATCTATTTTATAAATACTGACTACACTGAATTATTAATCAAAAAATTTAAATGTTAATAGATATTAAAGTACAGTAACCATCTATTAAAGTTCCAATCATTTGGTCCAACGATGGTACGAACAGTCGATCGCACAAATTGATTATCCGGAAAATCTTTATTCATATAATAATAACCAGAACGAACTCCTGTATATATATTTTGATTATAGAATTCCTTATAGGGCAATATTTTTGCATCAGCTTCATTTGGAACAATAAACGTTGCTAATAATAATGCTGAAAAAACCAAAAAGACTATCTTTTTTTTCATATAAATAACATCTTCTTTAAATAATAATTATACAATATCAAAATGGTATACCTATAAAAAACAACATTACATCAAATATCAGTTATTAAAACCCTATTAAATTAACCGAAAAAATAAAAAAACCTCCTATCTAATTTATTTATTATACAATGGAAAATGGTATACTTAGACAATGTAATTACAAAAAGATTAAAAAAACATTAAAAAGAGATGTGTAAAAAATGATTGAATTAACTAATTTAACCATTGCTACAAACGAAGCACTGATTATTGATGCAACTATTAATTTAAAGATTCACAACATATATGGTTTAAGCGCTCCAAATGGAAGTGGAAAATCAACCTTGATGAGAGTCCTTTCTGGGCTATTAAATCAGCATTCTGGCACAGTAACCTTTTACAACGAACAAGAAAAAAAACTAAGTAACGTTCAAATAAAAAAAGATTTATTTTATTTTGAAACTAGCAATTGGCTCGATGGAAATTTAACAGGCTTAGATTATTTAAAGCTAATCAATGCTCTCTGGGAGGGAGAAAAAGACTCCATCAATCAAGTGATTCATTTCTGGGGAATGGAACATTATATAACGAAACCGATAAAAAAATACTCCTTAGGAATGAAACAAAAAGTCTTACTAAGCCTCTATACAGTCAGTAATACTCGTTATTGGATTTTAGATGAACCCACCTTAGCTTTAGATAAAGCTAGCGTCACATTGTTAACACGTTACATTGATGATGCACGAAATAGCGGTAAGATGGTGCTATTTTCATCTCATGCAGGAGATGAACTATTTAGTAGTTGTGATACTTTATTAGCTATTGAAGATAGAAAATTAATCTTAACTGGAGGGAACTAAATTTGACTAATTATTGGTTGTTTTTATTGAAACTCACTACACGAAAAAAATTAAATTTTATTCCAGTTGCTATTCTTATTCTTTCAACCTTATTTTTAGTAACGATGAATACAAGGGCTTCCACTAATGCTGGATTTAAAAATGACATAACTTCCTATAATAAGCTCCTTGAAGAACTTATTGATAAATATGAAAGTTATGATAAAATTTCAACAGATAAAATCTATCTGGAACAGATTGCTATAGAGAAAAAACGATTAGCAACCATTATTACGCTAAATAAAAAATCGATTGAATTGGCAGAAAAAAATGATTGGAAAGCTGCTTTAACACTACAATTAAAAGTAATTGATGAGATGGATATTAAAAAAATAGAAGATAAAGATCAATATGTACCAGTTGGATATCCAAAATTTGTGTTTGGGAAAAAAGCAACCTATCAGTATCTAATCAAAAACAATCTAAAACCAAATATATTAACTATCGAAAATCAAGGTTTTCCCTATCTTTTTCGAGCAATAGATGTTTTATTTCCTGTCCTCGTGGTATTATGCATCATCACTCTTTTAACCAATTTATTTACCGAGAATTTTAAACAAGGAATGAACCTTGATAATCTATTTCCTCTAAAAAAGCAACGCCTATTAGCAAGTAAACTAACTTTCGGTGTTCTAGTAGCAAGTATAGTTTATGCCATAACTTTACTCATTTCCTTTGCTTCTGCCACCCTAATAAGTGGCTCCAATTCACCAAGTTATCCTGCTGTTTTAAATACACCCAGCTATACAGATATCCGACCAATTGGTGCTTTAATGCTTGAAGGCTTATTTCTGCAATTTTTATGTATCATCTTTTTAGTGCTATTTGTCTACATTATTGCCCAATTGACTAAAAATAAAGTCGCAACCTTATTTATAAGCATCTTTATCTTGTGTGGCTTAACATTGACTCTCGCTAAAATACAACCTCTAGCTTCTATATTGCATGGAATTCCCATCACTTATTTTAATACAATCGCTGTATTATTACGGGATATTTCCTTTGAAACTGGAAATGCAAATGTGACCTTAATCTCTGGAACTATCACATTAACGGTCTCTATCTTAATTGAGTTAGCTATTGTGACTTTGTTAAATTATAAACGTAGTAACTATAAAGAGAATAAACTAGCCTATTAAAATAACATTCATTGGGGGACTACAATTTGACTAAATATTGGTTATTTTTATATAAAACTACTATCCGCAATAAATTTAATTTTATCCCTATTGCCATTCTTATCCTTTTAACAATCGCTTTACTATGGCTGAATGCAACGCTAACTGCTAGCAATGGCTTTATCCCTATGATACGTATGCAAAATGCCGACAATAAAAATTCATTTAGTGACAATAAAGAAGTAAATCTGATGATACAAGAACAAATCGCTAGTAACGAGCGAGTGATTGAATTAGCCGAAAAAAATGATTGGAAAGCCGCTTTAACCTTACAACTAAAAGTACTTGAGGAGACAGATATCAAACTAGTTGAAAATGAAAGCCAACCTGTGCCAATTGAGTTAAAAAAAAGTATTCTAGGAAAAAAAGCAATCTATCAATATTTAGTAAAAAACAATCTAAAACTAGATACGTTAGAAAGGGAAACTCAAGGATTTCCCTTTGTCTTCAGAGTTATCGCTAGTCTCTTTCCGTCCGTTGTCATCCTATGTATCATTGCACTTCTAACTAATTTATTTACAGAAAATTTTAAACAAGGGATTAACTTAGATGATCTATTTCCTCTAAAAAAGCAATATCTACTGACAAGTAAACTAGGTTTTGGGATTTTAGCAGCCAGCACAGTTTATGCAATAATCTTACTGATTTCCTTTGTTTCTGCCACAATTATAAATGGATCCAATTCACTGAATTATCCCGCTCTCTTAAACACTCCTAGCTTCATTGATATCCGACCAATCGGTTCTTTAATAGCTGAAGCTCTATTCCTACAATTTTTATGTATCATCTTTTTAGTTTTATTTGTTTATATCCTTGCACAATTAACGAAAAATAAAGTCGCAACCTTATTTATCAGCGTATTTATTATCTGCGGCTTAGTATTAACCGTAACGAAAGTGCAACCTTTAGCCTTTATAGCTCATAGAATCCCATTTGTTTATTTTAATACAATTGATATCTTGCTACAGAATTCTTCCTATATAACAAATAATCCAAAGGTCACATGGATTACTGGAATTACTACATTATTGATTTCTATTTTAGCTGAATTAATTATTGTTATTTTATTAAATTATAAACCCAGAAACAAGAAGATTCCTTTATTTGAAAGATAACTCAATAAAAAAATAATTGCTTTTTTCAACCTTTATACAAACTCAGAGCGTGAAACAAAATTGATTTTTTGTCTCACGCTCTCCTTACATGCTTTGTTATTTCACAGCTTTTCTAACGCTATCTGCTACAATATCTGATACGCCTGGTGTAAACACATCTGGCATAATATAATCAACATTTAATTGTTCATCTGTTACGACACTAGCAATTCCTTGTGCTGCGGCAATCTGCATTTCCACTGTAATATCATTCGCACGTGCATCTAACGCACCACGGAAAATCCCTGGGAAAGCCAAAACATTATTGATTTGGTTAGGGAAATCACTACGCCCTGTTCCAACAATATAAGCACCACCGGCTTTGGCTTCATCTGGGAAGATTTCTGGTGTTGGATTTGCCATTGCGAAGATCATTGGTTTGTCGTTCATATGCTGAATCCACTCTTTTTTCAAGACTCCTGGAGCTGAAACGCCTACAAAGACATCCGCTCCTTTTAGCGCATCTTCCAGTGTTCCAGTTCGGTGTTCTAGATTCGTTACTTTAGCAATCGCTGCATGATGCGCAGGAAGATTAGGATCTGTTTCTGAGATAATCCCCGTTTTATCAACAATCGTTACATGTTTCACGCCTGCTGCTAGGAACATTTTGCTAATCGCTGTTCCTGCCGCACCGCCACCGTTTACTACTGCTTGAATTTCATCTATTTTTTTGCCTGTCAAACGCAAGCCATTGTACAATGCTGCTAATACAATAATCGCTGTTCCATGTTGATCGTCATGAAATACAGGAATATCTAACATTTTCTTTAATCGTTCCTCAATTTCAAAACAGCGTGGAGCACTGATATCTTCCAGATTAATCCCACCAAATGAAGGGGCAATCGCAGCAATATGAGAAATAATTTCTTCTACATCTTGAGTAGCCAACGAAATCGGCACCGCATTAACATTAGCAAATCGTTTGAATAACGCTGCTTTTCCTTCCATTACTGGGATTGCTGCTTCTGGTCCAATATTCCCTAAGCCTAAAACTGCCGAACCATCCGTCACTACCGCTACCATATTGCGTTTAGTTGTATAATCATACACTTTTTCTGGATTCTCAGCGATTGCTGTACAAACTGCTGCTACTCCTGGTGTATAAGCAATACTCAAATCTTCCATCGTTTCAATTGGAACCGTTGGGATTATCTCTAATTTTCCGCCTTTTTCCTTGCTGATTGCTAGCGCTTTTGCTTTTACATCTGTCATCTGATCCATTCTCCCTCTCTACGTATCTTTATTTATAAAATCTTACCTTAATCCTACTAAATTATCTACTATTTAGAATAAAAAACGCATTAATGCTGTCATAGAAATTACTGTAATTGCACCACCTAAACGCGTTGCTACTTGGGCAAATGGCATTAAGTTCATTCGATTTGATGCAGATAGAATTGCTACGTCGCCAGTTCCACCCATCCCACTTTGACATGCTGTAATAATCGCGGCTTCAATTGGATACATATTCATTTTTCCACCAACAAAATAACCAGTTAAAACGACTGTTAATACAACAGAGATTACTACTACAAAATATTGCCAAGATAGCATTCCAACAACATCTTTCAACGGGATATATAACATTCCTAAACCAACCATTAATGGGAAGGTAAAGTTTGCAGAAATAAATTTGTACAATTGTTTTGACCCTTTTTCGATATCACCTGGTAATACACTCAAGTATTTCAATAAAGCAGCTACTAGAATCATTAAGACTGGGCCAGGAAAACCGGTAAATTTTTGTAAAAGTCCGCCAGTAATAAATAACGTACAAGCAACCAATACACCTGCGCCCATTAATTTGACATCTAAAGGACTTGTGTCTTCCTTCATAGCATCTGCCATATCATCGCCGTCTTTGAATTTTACAAGTTGTCCCTGCCCACATTTGTCTGGGCGTTTTTCACCTAAGCGATTCAAGATTCCTGAACTAATAATAGCAAAGAAATTCCCAATAATAGTGGCTGGAATTAATTGTCCGACTAATTGCTCACTTGGAATTCCTGTAATGGCGCTATATCCTAACGATAGTGGTAAGATTCCCTCACCAATTCCTCCAGAAATAATTGGCGTCACAATATAAAACAATGTATGCTCAAAACCTAAGCCTAACAACGTTCCAATCGTAGTTCCAACAACTAAAGCTAGAATCATTCCACATGCCATTGGAATAATCATCCGCATCAAACCTTGAACTAATATTTTGCGATGCATTCCTAAAATACTACCACACACTAGACAAGCAATATAAAAATATAAAAAATTTGCTTGCTTCATTAACATATCCGTTGCTGCTAATGTATTGGCATTAAAAAAATTAAAGAATACCAAGATTGACGGAATCATTAAAGAAAAAATTGCTGATCCACCAAAGTTTTTTAATCCTGGAATACTTCCGCCAATTCCACCTAAAAACCAACCTAAACTTAAAATAATAGCAAATCCACCTAACATATTGACTGGTAATTCTTCAAAATAAGCTGATAACATAATCACGATGGCCATTGCCAGATAAGCTGGTAATGGAATAGCACCAACTTTTACTTTTTTAAACTTCTCAAAAAAGTTTAACGATTTCACGTCTTCCATTTCGTTTGTAACACGCATGCTTCTTCCTCCTTTTATATAAAGCGCTTTCTTTCACGCTTTTAGTATAACTAGGAATCGAAACTTAAAATAGATTATTTAACTAATTTAAGTGTTGTTTAATTACTTTAAGCTCATTTCTAGTAACCTTCCATGCTATACTATATTAGAAGAAATTTCTTCATTTTTTACATAAAGGAGCTAAATTAGCGATGAAAAGAATGAAAAAAGGACAACGTTTGTGGATGAAACTAACCTTAATGGTACTTCTAACCGTATTCGTGACTTTATTTGCCCTCTATTTCCTATTAAATCAGCAAATTGCCAAATCGGTTCGTAAAGATGAAGAAGTCCATTTGCTAAAAATCGCCCGCACGATTGCTAAATATCCATTGGTCCATGAAGCGCTAATAGAGAATAAAACATCTGCAGAACTTCAAAATTACGCCAATGAAATGCAGGAGAATTATGATTTAGATTTTGTTGTTGTAATGACAATGGACCATCTTCGTTTAACGCATCCAGATGCTAAAAAAATTAATCAACATTTTCAAGGTGGTGACGAAGAGCTGGCCATTCATGGTAAGGAATCAACTTCCACTGCCAAAGGAACATTAGGTGAGTCCCTACGTGGCTTTGTCCCTGTTTTTGATGATAATGGTCGAGAAATTGGAGTTATCGCTCTAGGGATTAAAACAACTACAATCAAATTGCTTTCAAAAGAAACAATGAAACCGTTCACTTTAAGTTTAATGCTAGCCTTTTCCTTTGGCTTAGCTGCTGCGATGTTTACAGCTTACACGCTGAAAAAGCAAATGTATGATTTAGAACCTCAAGAAATCGCTCGTTTATTGGAAGAACGTAACGCTATGCTAGACTATACAAAAGACGCCATTATTGTAACCGACAAGGAAAATAAAATTATTCTCTCTAACTTTGAGGCGAAACGAATCTTTAATTTGATTTCAGAAGAAAAAGATTTGCCCATTGAAGGTGGTTCAATTAAAGATTTTCTGCCTGACGTCAAAGATATTCCCGAAATCAGTGCAGATTACCAAACAATTGACAAATTATATCATCAAAATGGAGTGGATTATTTACTTTCAGCTGCTCCAATTCTTGTTCGTAAAAAAGTCATCGGGCAAATTATTACCTTACGTGATGCTACGGAACTTTATTTATTAACTGATCAATTGTTTAACACAACAGCCTATGCCACTTCTCTACAGGCACAATCCCATGATTTTCTCAATAAACTTCATGTGATTTACGGTTTAACTGATTTAGAAGATTACGATCAGCTAATGAGCTACCTTGAAAAAATCTTAGAACCTGAACAGGAATTTTCACAACGAATGGTTTATTTAGTTCATAATCCTGTTATTGCGGGATTTCTGATTGGCGAACGAAGTAAATTCTCTGAAAAAGGTGATCCATTTATGATTGAGGTGTACCCAGATATCCCTACAACCAATCAAAATGAAAACGTTCAGTATTGGATTAGCTTAATTCGTTTTCTAAATCATTTTATTTTGGAAAATCAACTAGCAGAGCAGCTACAAGTTCGCTTAGGATTTTGGAATCAACAGTTGCAAACAACTTATGAATTACGAATTGAGACCACTCTTCAAACAGAGCTTTTAACGAAAATCAAAGGCCGTTATTTTAGTAGTCTTTTGACATTTTTAGCTGGTGAATTAGAAATTGAATATACTGAAGAATGGCTAAAATTATCATTTCATACGATTTATTTAAAGGAGGACGAAATCTGATGTACCGTGTTTTAATTGTGGAAGATGACCCAATGGTGTTATCGATTAATCAACGTTATTTAGAAAAAATTCCTGGTTTTGTTGTTGCCGATACTGCAACTGGTTACTCAGAAGCGATTCAATTAACTAGTAAACACCGTTATGAATTGATTTTAGTAGATATCCATCTAAAGGAAGGCAATGGCTTAACATTGATTAAAACGTTGCGGAATCGGAATTATCCTGCTGAACTTATCATGATTACAGCTGCTAGCGAACAAGAGGCTATTCGGCTGAGTTTGCAATATGGAGTAACTGATTATATTCTAAAGCCATTTCAATTTACACGCTTTAAAAAAAGCATCGCTCTCTTTCAACAACGACAAGAATTATTAAAGGATTCTACTACGATTACTCAGGAACAATTAGATGCCTTACATTTTTCCAACCCAATCCATCCAAAATTGACAGAAACCGCCGTTACTTTGGATAAAGGTCTAACTCAACCGACATTAGATTTAATAGTGAAGCTCATCCGACAACAAGCAGCCGGTTTTACTGTTTCTGATTTGACCAATGCAACCAATCTATCGCATGTTTCTGTCCGCAAATATTTGCATTATTTGGAAGGTAATGGCGTGATAAAAATGAAATTAGAATATGGAACAGTCGGACGACCAACTAGCTTGTATTATTTAATTGAAACATAAAAAAAGCGATTGCTTTAGGAATTCATTATCCTTAGCAACCGCTTCTTCATTTGGTTTATTAAATTTGTGCCCAAACACTTTCTAGGACATTTGTTTGATTACGGTCTGGACCAACTGAGAATGTTGAAATACGGACGCCAACTAATTCAGAAACACGGTGCACATAGTTACGTGCATTTTGTGGTAACTCTTCTAGAGTACGGCAACCTGTAATATCTTCACTCCAACCAGGTAATTCTTCATAAATCGGAGTACATTCAGCTAACTCTTTCAAGCTCGCTGGATAATGGAAGATTGTCTCACCATTACGTTCATATGATGTACAAATCTTAACCGTTTCTAAACCACTTAACACATCGATTGAATTCAATGATAAATTAGTAATTCCAGAAACGCGTTTTGCATGACGCATCACAACTGTATCAAACCAACCAACTCGACGTGGACGACCAGTTGTTGTACCATATTCTTTTCCAACTTCACGAATTTGTTGACCCGTTTCATCAAATAATTCAGTTGGGAAAGGACCATCACCAACACGACTAGTATACGCTTTACAAACACCAACGACTTTATCGATTTTAGAAGGACCAACGCCACTCCCAATCGTTACGCCACCAGCAACAGGATTAGATGACGTTACAAATGGATAAGTTCCTTGATCGATATCCAACATAACCCCTTGTGCGCCTTCAAATAAAACACGTTTGCCATCATCTAAAGCATCATTTAAGATTACTGAAGTATCGCATACATATTTTTTAATTTGTTGGCCATATTCATAATATTCTTCAAAAATATCATCAAATTCAAGTGGAGTTGAATCAAACATTTTAACAAATTGACGATTTTTTTCTTCAAGATTAATTTTTAAACGTTCTTCAAAAATTTCTTTATCTAATAAATCAGCAACACGAATCCCTACACGAGCAGCCTTATCCATATAAGCTGGTCCGATTCCTTTAATTGTTGTTCCAATTTTTTGATCGCCTTTTGAATCCTCTTGCAATTGATCTAATTTAATATGATAAGGAAGAATAACATGCGCCCGATCAGAAATACGTAAATTATCAGTATCAATATTTTTTTCTTTCAAGTAAGCTAATTCTGTAACTAACGATTTTGGATTCACTACAACGCCGTTTCCAATTACGCTAATCTTCTCCTTATAGAAAATACCAGAAGGAATTAAATGTAACTTATAAGTAACACCATCAAATTTAATTGTGTGACCAGCATTATCGCCACCTTGATAACGTGCAATAACTTCCGCATTCTCACTTAGAAAATCTGTAATTTTACCTTTTCCTTCATCGCCCCATTGCGTACCAACAACTACTACTGAAGACATATGAACACCTCATTAATTTTTTTAGTATCAATAACAAATACCATCTAATTCTAGCAGTTTCTTTTACCAGATTCAAGCTAAAAACGAATATTTAATTTTTTTATTATGATTTTTTTCTAAATTTACGAACATTTATTTTTGTTTTTTTTAAAATCAAGCAAATTTACGAACATTTATTTTTTATAGTGAATACAACTAAATTAGTTGACCATATTTATACACCTTAAATAAATCACTTAAGTTGTTTTTAATGTTCATTCTATTTAAATAATTTAATAACAAAAAAACGATTATCTATAGAATACTAATCTACAAATAATCGCTATTTATTCAGTTCATTACGGTTCTGGGCGATAAGAAATCGACGTAAATTTATTGTATTCCTTAACAAACAATAATTTAACCGTTCCTCGTGCACCACTCCGGTTTTTTTCTATAATGACTTCTATAATATTGTCTTCGCCAGCTTCATCATGATCTTGATCACCGTCATCTTCTCCACCTTCACGATCATAATAATCTTCGCGATATAGAAAAGCTACGATATCTGCATCTTGCTCAATTGATCCCGATTCACGAATATCACTCATTACCGGACGCTTATCTTGACGTTGCTCTACTCCACGAGACAATTGCGATAGTGCGATAACAGGAACTTTTAATTCCTTCGCCAACTTCTTCAACTGACGTGAAATCTCCGATACCTCTTGTTGACGACTTTCTTTACCACTGCCCTCAATCAATTGCAAATAATCAATTAAAATCAAGCCAATACCGCCTTTTTCTTGAGCCAATCTTCGACATTTTGCTCGAATTTCAGCAATCCGAATCCCTGCTGTATCATCAATATAAATACTAGCCTTAGACAAGCTTCCCATTGCAACAATCAAATTCTGCCATTCTTCTTCGTTCAAATTACCTGTACGTAAGTGGCTAGCATCAATGTTCCCCTCTGCACAAAGCATCCGGTTTACTAAAGATTCCGCACCCATTTCCAGACTAAAAATAGCTACTGTTTCATCAGTTTTTGTTCCAATATTTTGCGCAATATTTAATGCGAAGGCCGTTTTCCCTACCGCTGGACGCGCTGCTAAAATAATCAGTTCTTCTTTTTGCAAGCCTGCAGTCATTTGATCTAATGCCTGATATCCAGTAGGCAAACCTGTAATTTCTTCATCATTTTGATAGAGTTGATCAATTTTAGCAATTGATGAGTTTAAGACATCTGAAATCGCCAAAAAACCTGTGCTATTCCGTCTCTCCGAAACTTCTAGAATACTTCGCTCAGCTTGATCTAAAATCGCGCTCAGCTCTTCTCCCTCTTCAAATCCTTGAGTTACAATATCCGTAGCCGTATGAATTAATTTTCTAAGAATTGATTTTCCTTCAATGATTTTAGCATAATGTTCCATATTGGCTGCCGTTGGAACGGCCACTGCTAATTCAGCCAGATAAGTCATTCCACCAACATCTTCTAGTTGATTTTGACTTTCTAAATTATTCATAACCGTGACGATATCAATCGCTTCATTACGATTATTTAAGTCAATCATCGTTTGAAAAATTAATTGATGCCCACGACGATAAAAATCTTGTGGCTCTAGAAATTCTAAAGCACCTACGACTGTATCAGGATCAAGAAAAATAGCACCTAAAACAGCTTGCTCAGCCTCAATACTTTGAGGTGGCAATCGATCTTGAAAAGCTTCATTTACCAATTCTTATCTTCCTTTCGTCAGTCAATTTCGTTCTACTAAAAAGTTTCCAGTCTTCCTATTTTACCTCAAATTCTGGATTTATACAATTAACAATCCCATGAGTCTCACGCTAAAAAAATCCAAGAACCTAATAACGATTCTTGAATTTCCATTAATCTATTCTAATAGATATCTACTATGCTTCTTGTGTAACATTCACAGTTAAGGTTGCAACCACTTCTGGATGAATCTTCACATCAATTTTAGCAACACCTAAGTTACGAATTGGTGTTGTTAAATCAATTTTTCGTTTATCTAATTTTACATCATATTGTTTTTGTACAGCATCTGCAATTTGTTTCGATGTAATTGAACCGAATAAACGGCTATCTTCTCCAGCTTTAGCTGGCATTACAATAACTGTTTTTTCATTTTCAAGAAAAGATTTTAAGTCATTGGCTTCTTTCAAAATTTCAGCTTCATGTTTTTCTTGAGCTTTTTGTTGCCCTTTTAATTCGCTCAAACTTGAAGAAGTTGCTTCTTTAGCCAATCCATTTTTAATTAAATAATTTTGTGCATAACCATCTGCCACATTTTTGCTTTCCCCTTTTTTACCTTTACCTTTTACGTCTGCTAAAAAAATTACTTTCATCTATTCTTCCTCCTTTAGTTTTTCATCAATACTAGCTTTTAATTGTTCTTTTGCTTCAAGTATGGTTACACCAGAAAGCTGTGTCGCAGCATTGGATAAGTGTCCTCCTCCACCCAGTCTTTCCATAATTACTTGAACATTCATTTCACCTAAGCTTCGTGCACTAATTCCCACACGTCCATCTGCACGTCTTGTAATGACAAATGAAGCATCTACATCTGCCATCGAAAGCATGGTATCTGCTGCTTGAGCTGCTACTACTGTATCATAGACGGTATCCTCTTCACCAATGGCTACAGCAATATTTTTACCAATAAAATCAATTGATTCAATCAAATGACTACGCAATAAATAAGTGTCTACATTTTCTTTAAGAAGGCGTTGAATCAAGACTGCATCTGCTCCACATGATCTCAAATAGCTAGCGGCATCAAATGTTCTTGAACCTGTTCGTAATGAAAAACTACGTGTATCTACAATAATTCCCGCCAACATTGCTGTCGCCTCGATTTTATTGATAGGGTTTGCTTCATTAGATTGATACTCAAAAAGCTCTGTTATCAATTCTGCAGTAGAAGATGCATATGGTTCAATATAAACAAGAACCGGATTTGCTGGAAAATCTTCTCCTCTTCGATGATGATCAATTACAACGACTTGATTCGTTGCTTTCAACAAATCTGGAGCAATCGAAATTGTTGGACGGTGATGATCAACCATTACCAATAACGAAGTAGGGGTAATCATCTCCTGTGCAATTTCTGGCGTGATAATATAGCGACTAATATTTTTATCCTTTTCAACTTCTTGCATTAATCTTGAAATATCATTGCTAAATTCATCAGGATTGACAACGATATAAGCTTCTTTATTATTCATTTCAGCAATTCTTCTGATTCCTAAACAGGCACCAATTGCATCCATATCAGGATATTTATGACCCATTACAAAAATTTTATCTGTATGTTTCATAATTTCCTGTAGAGCTTGACTAATCATTCTAGAACGAACACGCGTTCGTTTTTCCATTGGATTTGTTTTGCCTCCGTAAAAACGAGCTTCTTCATCCACCGGTTTAACTACTACCTGATCTCCACCACGACCTAAGGCTAAATCTAAATTACTTTGAGCTAAATTAGCCAAATCACTTAAATTCTTATCACCATACGCAACCCCCATACTAAGAGTTAAAGGGAAATTTTGTTTTGATGTTCGTTCACGAATACGATCAATAATACTAAATTTTTCAGATTCAATTTTAACCAATGATTCCAAATACAACATCATAATAAAACGATCATCTGAAACTTTTTTCAAATAAATTTGATGCGCCTTAGCCCAATTTGTTAATTGAGTTGCAACAAAACTATTCAAGTTAGAAATACTACGATCATTCATTGATTGAACAATTTCATCATAGTTATCAATAAAGATATTTCCAATAACTATTTTCTCATCAATATATTGTTCTTCGATTTTAGCATATTGTGTAATATCCATTAAATAGACAACTTTAATATCATCCTGAACAATCATTTGAAAATCTTTATCGCCCCATTTAATATTCGTTAAACCTGAAGATTTATTGTCTTTAATAATCGTTGCTAGCTCTTCATCAATTTCTTTAATCTTTTTCCCTAATACTTCTTGATTACCAAAGTACAATTGCAAATAAGGATTTGTCCATTGTAACTCATATTCTTCATTATATAAAAGAATACCTATTGGCATTTTTATTAAAGCTTCTTGCTCGCCTCTTTTAATTCGATAAGACAGGTCCGCAATATATTTATTTGTTTCTACCGTAATTGTTTTTATAGAATAAATTAATAGCACAGCTACTATAGAAAATAATACAAATAGAATTAAACCAATCCAAAAATTTGCAAAAAAGCTCAATACAATTACTGCTGTCAGCGTAAAACCTAATCCTATTGCTCCTATTTTTAATTTTTCATTCTTTAAAAAACTTGGGAGCTTTTCATGAGTTAAAATTTTTTTCATATAAGACTCCTTCTTTTAACGTCTTTTAACGAGGATACATACCTATATATTACCATACTATAGATGTTAATTCTAGTTAGCCTACCATAGCACTTGTTTCACGTGAAACATTACTATCTATTAAAATATCCTTTAAATTCAATGTTTCAATTATAATTCAGATTTTTTAATACTTATATTTCAAGAAAATTTAAGTACTAAATGAACAATGAAATCAAAATATATATACGTATTTGTTATTCACTACATATACAGTGATAAAATATATTCAGGTTATTTATTAATCAGTTCAAAACAAATTATCACTCTTAATCATCTGAAAAAAAGATATTTATGATTCATTTAGCTAAATACATTAATGTTATAAGAGGATATTTCAAAAAAAATACTCCTTTAACACAAATTAATTATCAATGAAAAACATTAACATTTCCATTAGTACTATTAAATCATCAGAAGAACTTTTCTATACATAATTCACTAAAAAAATTGAATTAAAAGTAGATAAAAATATCACTCTAATCCTAATTTCAGTTCAATTATTTCTAAATAAAAAAAGCCGTGATTTTCATCACGACTCCCAATTTCTATTATTCAGCTGATACGAATGGTAATAATCCCATAATACGAGCACGTTTAATTGCAATTGTTAATTTACGTTGGTGTTTAGCACATGTTCCTGTAACACGACGAGGTAAAATTTTACCTCTTTCAGAAACAAAGCGTTTCAACAATTCAACATCTTTGTAATCAATATTATCAATGTGGTTTGCTGTAAAATAACAAACTTTACGGCGCTTACGTCCGCCTCTGCGTTGTTGAGCCATTATAATTAATCCTCCTTTTTCATTCCATTCTTATTTTTAGAATGGTAAGTCATCATCTGAGATATCAATAGGTTGTCCACTTGTAGCAAATGGATCCTCATTCCTAGTGGAATTTTGATATTGTTGTTGAGGAGCTGAAGATTGATTATTTGTGTTGCTGTTGTTATAAGAATTTTGCTGTTGATATCCGCCGCCGCCATTATTAGTTTGTGGAGGTCTAGAACTAGAAGTTCCTTGATTACCACTACCTTCATGACCTTGACGTTGTTCACTAACTGATTTTGATTCCAGCATTGAGAACGTATCAACAACCACCTCAGTAACATATACACGTTGACCTTGTTGGTTGTCGTAAGAACGTGTTTGAATACGACCTTCAACACCAACTAAAGAACCTTTGCGTGTAAAATTAGCAAGTGTTTCCGCAGTTTTTCTCCAAGCTACACAGTTAATAAAATCAGCTTCTCTTTCACCGCTCTGGTTAGTAAACTGTCTGTTTACAGCCACGGTAAAAGAAGCAACTGCTGCGCCACTAGAAGTATAGCGTAAATCTGCATCTTTAGTTAATCTTCCAACTAAAACAACTCTGTTAATCATCTTTTTTAGCTCCTTCCATAAAATGTTTCATGTGAAACATTTTTAACATTACGCTTCTTCTCTAATTACGATATGACGAATAATATCATCACTAATCTTAGCTAGACGATCAAATTCATTGATTGCCAATGCATCTGTTGCTGTAAACTTAACGATATGATAAATTCCCTCGCGGAAATCTTTAATTTCGTAAGCTAAACGGCGTTTCGCCCAGTCTTTAGATTCAATTACTTCAGCGCCATTATCTTTTAAGATAGTATCGAAACGTTCAACAAGTGCTGCTTTCGCTGCCTCTTCAATGTTTGGACGGATAATGTAGTTAATTTCATACTTTGCTGTTTGTAGACTCATCTGACTGTCACCTCCTTGTGGACTTTGGCTCCTTTGATTACAAAAGAGCAAGGAGAGCATTCTATATTTATAGATTACTCACGTCATATTAGTGTAACACTTTAGCAAGTGAAAATCAAGTGATTTATTAACTAACTCAACAAAAAAACAGATGAATTATAAAACAAAAATTTTCATTGTTAATTCAAAATAAATAAAAGCTAAATGAACTTCTCAACTATTTCACTGCTTCTTTTTTGCATAAACTAACCCTTACTTTTATCATAAAAACAGATTGACTGATAATAGCATTTAAAACCATGAAAAAAACAATTGAGTCTGTTTTGAATACTAGGCCATTTTGTAAAAGAAAAAGATCTCCTGTTAACTAAACCGCTCTTGCTATATCTTTATTCATTTACAAAACACTTTTTTTTATTTTAAAATCATCTTTTTTTTCAAATCTTACACTTAAACATTATATAGATTCTGAAAAATTAACAAAATATTTTTAAATTAATAGACCTAACAGCAAATTTTAGTTTTAATTTTTAAATCCACATTATTTAGTTACACCACTCTTATAGACTTTATTGATTTAAGTTTCCTTTTAATCTAGTAGTTACTAGTATACTATATACAAAATTTCAAGTGTATTCCAAAACAAACAACTTGTTCTCTCATTACTTTAAATTTTATAACTAGATTAAAATATAATTATATAGTTATACTAAAACCAAAAAAATAATTATTAGAGGTTGATAATATGAAATATATAAATATTAAAATCAATAAATATCATTTTTATGTAAAATACTAAACAAATTACATCTAGTATAAAAAATCTTCTAAATAAATTTCATACTATCCCATACTCTACTATAATTTTTATAAAATAAAACCCAAAACAGCAACTAGATGCTATTTTGGGTTTTAAAAATGCCTAAAATTTTACGATTTAAGGAATCTTTCTCTAATCTAATATATTTACTCATCAATTCCATTAAACGAGCTAAGAAACGCTAAAATCGATGTCTATTACACTTTTTTTACTCTTCGTCAGCTGAACCTTCTTCTTCTGAATCGGAGTTAGTTAGTTCTGTATCCGCTAGGTTTTGAACATCAGCTTGAATTTGTGCATCTGTTGTTACATCAGCGTCATCAAGAATTACCCCTTCACCTAGAACAACTGGAGTTTCTTCGCTTTCATCAACAACAGGTTCTGCATCAACTTTAGCCATTGTCGAAACAATTGCATCTTCACCTACACGGATTAGACGAACACCTAACGTTGCACGACCTGTTTGAGAAACTGAATCAACTTCAAAACGAATAATGACACCAGTATTGGTAATTAACATGATATCTTCTTGTCCATTTACTGTTGTTAAACCAGCTAAGTTCCCATTTTTAGGTGTAATGTTAGCAGTTTTAATCCCTTTACCACCACGACCTTTAATTGGGTACTCTGTTGCTTTTGTACGTTTTCCATAACCATTCTCAGTAATAACCAGTACTTCTGAATCAGGTTTTAGAACGTCCATTCCAACAACATAATCATCTTCACGTAAACGAATTCCACGAACTCCACTTGCGCTACGTCCCATATCACGAACTGTATTTTCATTGAACGTTACAGCATAGCCTAAATGTGTTCCGATAATCACATTTTGATCGCCATCCGTTACACAAACGTTCATTAATTCATCGTCTTCACGTAAAACAATTGATTTCAAACCATTGCTACGAATATTAGCAAATGCGCTAACTGACGTACGTTTTACAACGCCTTTAAGAGTTGTAAAGAATAGGAAATGCTCGTCATCGGCTTTTCCTTTCACGTTGATAATCGCTTGGATTTTTTCACCCGAATCAATTCCTAATAAATTAATTGCTGGAATTCCTTTGGCCGTACGACCATATTCAGGAATTTCATATCCTTTAGCACGATAAACTTTACCATTATTTGTAAAGAATAATAACGTATCATGAGTTGAACAAGAAACTAAGTTCTCGATAAAGTCATCATCATGAACGCCCATTCCTTGAACACCACGACCACCACGGCGTTGCGCTCTAAATTCATTATTTGGTAGACGTTTGATATAGCCATTATGCGTTAACGTAATCACGATATCTTCCTCTTCGATTAAATCTTCATCTTCAAGGCTTAACACTTCACCAACTAATAATTCAGTACGACGAGGATCACCAAAACGATCTTGGATTTCCAATAATTCAGTTTCAATAATGGTATGAATTCTTGTGCTGCTTGCTAAAATATCCGTTAAATCTTTAATTAATTCAACTAAATCATTGTATTCAGCTTCAATCTTATCACGCTCTAAACCTGTTAAACGTACCATTCGCATATCTAAAATTGCTTGGGCCTGTTTTTCAGATAAAGTAAAGCGTTCCATTAATTCATTTTTTGCAATCTCACCAGTATTTGAGCCACGAATCACTTTAATAATCTCATCAATATGATCTAAAGCAATACGTAAACCTTCTAAGATATGTGCGCGAGCTTCAGCTTTACGTTTATCAAATTCAGTTCTACGACGGATGACAATTTCTTGATGCTCTAAATAGTTTTCCAAGATAGATTTTAAACTTAAAACTTTAGGAACACCTTTAACAATCGCAAGCATATTGAAACCAAATGATGTTTGCAATGGTGTTAATTTGTATAAATTATTCAAGACCACGCTGGCACTGACGTCACGACGAACATCGATTACCACACGCATCCCATCACGATCGGATTCATCTGCTAAATCAGTAATACCTTCAAGACGTTTCTCACGAGCTAAATCAGCAATTCGTTCGACTAACTTCGCTTTATTAACCATATAAGGTAATTCATGAACGATAATCCGTTCCTTACCATTTTTTAGAATTTCAATTTCAACTTTGGCACGAATCGTAATGGATCCACGACCTGTTTCATAGGCACGGCGAATTCCAGATTTACCCATTACTAACCCACCAGTTGGGAAATCAGGACCCGGTAAAGCTTCCATCAAGTCAGCTGTTGTTGCATCTGGATTATTCATTAAAATATGCAAAGCAGAAATCACTTCCGCTAAGTTATGTGGTGGAATATTTGTTGCCATCCCGACCGCAATCCCTGTCGCTCCATTAACTAGTAAGTTAGGGAAACGAGCTGGTAAGACTTCTGGTTCACGCTCTGAACCATCATAGTTATCTTGATAATCAATCGTATCTTTATTAATATCACGTAACATTTCCATCGCAATTTTAGACATTCTTGCTTCTGTATAACGCATTGCGGCAGCTCCATCACCATCGACAGAACCAAAGTTTCCGTGACCATCAACTAATGGATTACGGTAACTAAACGGTTGCGCCATCCGAACCATTGATTCATAAATCGCACTATCTCCATGAGGGTGATACTTACCCATAACATCCCCAACAATACGTGCAGATTTTTTATACGGTTTATCTGGTGTCACTCCAAGTTCATTCATTCCATATAAAATACGGCGATGAACAGGTTTCATACCATCACGAACATCCGGTAACGCACGAGCAACAATAACACTCATGGCATAATCCAAGAATGAAGTGCGCATTTCTTTCGTCAAATTGATTTCCGAAATATTCTCTTTAAATTCTTCGGTCATTCTATAAAATCCTCCTTATTGGAAAAAAAACAATGACAAATTGAACTCTATCAACTTATCAAAGCTAATCCAAAATCCGAATGATCGAATTTTGGCTGTTAGCTTTTAACAAAATCATTCTTTAAATATCCAAGTTTTTCACATAAACGGCATTTTCTTCGATAAATTGGCGACGTGGTTCAACACGATCTCCCATTAACATTTCAAAAACTTGATCGGCTTCAATCGCGTCATCTACAGTTACTTGTAACATTCTACGACGCTCTGGGTCCATTGTTGTTGCCCATAATTGCTCTGCATCCATTTCCCCTAACCCTTTATAACGTTGAATAACTGGTTTTGGTTGTGCTGGAATTTCTTTCAAGTAATCTTCTAATTCTTTATCAGAATCTAGATAAACCATTTTCTTTCCTTGGCGCACTTGATACAAAGGTGGTTGAGCAATATAAACATAGCCTGCTTCAACTACTGGACGCATATAACGATAGAATAAAGTTAATAGCAATGTCCGAATATGAGCACCATCGACATCGGCATCGGTCATAATAACTAATTTATGATAACGAGCTTTGGATACATCAAAATCTCCACCAAATCCAGTTCCCATTGCTGTAAATAACGAACGAATTTCTTCATTAGCTAAAATTTTATCCAAAGAAGCTTTTTCTACGTTTAAAATTTTTCCACGAATCGGTAAAATCGCTTGGAATAAACGTGAACGACCTTGTTTTGCAGAACCGCCGGCAGAATCTCCTTCGACGATGAAAATTTCACTAATACTTGGATCTTTACTAGAGCAATCCGCTAATTTACCAGGTAAATTACTAATTTCTAACCCACTCTTCTTACGAGTTACTTCACGAGCACGTTTTGCAGCTAGTCGAGCTTTGGAAGCTAAAATTCCTTTTTCAATAACACGACGAGCAACTTGTGGATTTTCCATTAAGAATTTATCAAAATGAGCTGAGAATAGACGATCAGTAATCGTTCTAGCTTCTGAATTCCCTAATTTAGTTTTCGTTTGCCCTTCAAATTGTGGATCCGGATGTTTAATTGAGATAACCGCAGTTAACCCTTCACGTACATCTTCCCCAGTTAAATTCTCTTCATTTTCTTTCATTAATTTGCTTTTACGAGCATAGTCATTAATTACACGAGTCAAGGCTGTTTTAAAACCAGATTCATGAGTCCCACCTTCATAGGTATGAATATTATTCGCAAAACTCAATAGATTCGTATGGTACCCATCGGTATATTGCATTGCGGCTTCTACAACGATTCCTTGTTGTTCACCTTCGATGTAAATTGGTTCATCAAACAAAACCGTTTTATTATTGTTTAAATGTTCAACGTAACTCTTAATTCCGCCTTCATAATGGAATTCACTATACGTTTCTTGTCCAGTACGTTTATCTTCAATTGAGATTTTTAAGCCTTTGTTTAAGAAAGCTAGCTCACGAATACGTGTCGACAATTTTTCAAATTCAAAAACAATTGTTTCCGTGAAAATTTCTGGATCTGGTAAGAAATGAACCGTTGTCCCATGACGATCTGTATCGCCAATAATTTTTAAATCCTCATCTACTTTTCCTTGTAGGAATTTTTGATAATGAATTTTGCCATCTTTGTGGACACTTACTTCAAGATAAGTTGATAACGCATTTACAACTGATGAACCAACACCATGTAAACCACCGGAAACTTTATAGCCGCCACCGCCAAATTTACCTCCAGCATGTAAAACCGTAAAGACTGTTTCAACAGCTGGACGTCCTGTTTTAGCTTGCAAACCAACCGGAATTCCACGACCATCATCAATAACCGTAACACTATTATCTTCTTCAATAATCACATTAATTTGACTAGCAAATCCTGCTAAAGCTTCATCAATTGAGTTATCAACGATTTCCCACACTAAATGGTGTAATCCTTGCCCACTTGTTGAGCCAATATACATCCCAGGACGTTTACGTACGGCTTCTAATCCTTCTAAAACTTGAATTTGACTGGCATCATATTCCTTTGCCAATGCCTCCATATCTTTTTCTTCCGACATGCTTTATTCACTCTCCATTTCTACATGACCACTAGCAACTTGAAACACACGAGGTGCTTGTAAAATATGCTTTTTAATTCCGTCCAAACTTGTTGTGGTTAAAAATGTTTGAACTTTATTTTCAATTGCTTTAAGTAGGTGTGTTTGTCTCTCGTCATCTAACTCAGATAAAACATCATCCAACAGCAATATTGGGTATTCTCCGGTAATGTCCTTCATCAAATCAATCTCAGCTAATTTCACACTTAAAGCCGTTGTTCGTTGCTGTCCTTGAGATCCATAAGTTTGCACATTCTGTTCATTGACCATAAAACGCAGATCATCTCGGTGAGGCCCAACAATAGTACTCCCCTGATCCAATTCACGTTTTCGTCCCTTTTCAAAAGCCGCCAATAAATCCAAATAAATCTGTTCTTTATCTAATTCATCGGTTATTTGCAAACTACATTGATACTCAATCACTAAATTTTCCCGTTCTCTAGAAATCTCATGATGAATTGGTTGGGCCCATTTTTCCAATTTTTTTACAAAAGAAAAGCGCTCCTTTAAAATCTCAGCACCATGAATTGCCAACTGTTCAGTTAAAACCTCTAGAAAGGTTAAATCCTTTGCTCTTTTCATCATCAACTGCTTTAAATACTGATTTCGCTGTTTTAGAATATGCTGATAACTCACTAAATGATGCAAATAAATAGGATTCATCTGACCCATTTCCATATCTAAAAATTTCCGTCGGATAGAGGGAGAACCTTTAACTAGCGATAAGTCTTCTGGAGCAAACAAAATGACATTTAGCTTTCCCAGATAATCGCTTAATTTTTTTTGCTCCAAATGATTAAATTTAGCTTTTTTCCCTTTATTAGAAATCGTAATCTCCAAAGGAAAAGAAGTATTTTTTTTCTGAACACGTCCACTAATTTTAGCAAATTCTTGATTCCAGAAAATTAATTCCTTATCGTTAGAAGTTCGATGACTTCTGGTCATTGCCAAAACGTAGATAGCTTCCATCAAATTTGTTTTTCCTTGAGCATTCTCACCTAAAAAAACATTAATTCCTTCAGAAAATCCTACCTCAGCAGCTTCATAGTTACGATACTGAGTCAGCTTAATCTCCTCTAAAAACATTACTCTTCTTCTCCGTTAGATGCTTGAACAAAATAAGTTCCTTCTCCTGGAATCTCAACACTAGATCCTGGAAAAATCTTTTTACCACGACGATTTTCAATTTCATTATCTAATAGTACAGTGTGTTCTGCTAGATACCATTTTGCCATTCCACCACTGCTGATAATATCAACGTGTTTTAATAATTGACCTAATGTAATAAATTCACTGTCAATATAAACGGTCTCTTTCACAAGTTCACCTGCTTTCAAATTTCAATAAAATAAGCGTGGATCATCTTTGTTGCTAAATCCCACGCAAATTACTATTTTAGCTATCCTTAATTATACCATTTCACTACCAGTATTACAAACTAATTCTAATTTTTTGCTAGCTATTTTGCATTTTGTTTCAATTTTAAAAAAAGACCTTAAAACTATGTAAAGTCCTTAAATCGAAAAATAAGGGCTATTTTTAAATACTGATTCTCTAAATTACCTATGAGATTAAAATGAAAAGTGTAATTTTGACTTATTTGGAACAAAAAAGGTGGAATAAAATCATTAAATGACCTCATACCACCTATAATTTTTAATTAAAATGTACGCACTGGAGTAATTAATTGGATAAAGGTCTTATCATCTTCACTTGGCACAAGAATAAATGGACGAACAGGTGAAGTGAATTTGATACGAATATCCGTTTGACCGAATGTTCTTAAGGCATCCTTCATATAGTCCGGATTGAATGAAAGATCAATCGGCTCACCTTCAACCGAAATATAAGCTAATTCTTCCTTAACATTCCCAACATCTGGTGAATTACCAGAAATCTCAACAAGATCTGAAGAAATTGACACTTTAACAACATTGTTTTTACCTTCGTGAGAAAGCAATGATGCACGTTCAATTGATCCTAATAAAGAACTTGCGTTAAAAACAATTTCAGTTGATGCTGTTTCAGGAATTAAACGAGCTGTATCTGGATAATAGCCTTCTAGTAAACGAGAATAGAATAACATATTTTCCATTTTGAATAAAACTTGATTTTCCGTAATCATCATTTCTACATTTTCAGTCGAGTCATCTAATGTTCTTGATAATTCAACTAAGCTTTTTCCAGGGATAATGACATTGTATTTTTGATCTGCTAATGAACTATTTAACTCTAAAGGAATAATTCGTTGACTTAAACGGTGACTATCAGTAGCTACTGCTAATAATTGTCCGTTCTCAATCACCATATTAACTCCAGTTAAAATTGGACGGCTTTCATGAGTTGAAATCGCGATCACAGTTTGACCAATTACTTGCTTAAATAAGTTAGCAGGTAAAACAAAGGTTTCTTGTGTATCAATAACTGGTAAATGTGGATAATTATTTGCATCCAATCCATTTACAGTAAAAGAAGCGTTAGCAGAAGTAATCAATGTTTGGAAATGATCTAAAACTTCCACTTCCATCATTTCATCTGGTAATTTTTTAACAATTTCACTAAAGAAACGAGCTTGCAAAACAATGCTACCAGCTTGATCGATGGTTAGATTATTCTTTTCATCTTCTTGAGGAATAAATGCTTCAATAGAAATATCCGAATCACTACCGGTTAAAGTTAATCCTTCTTCAGAAGCCATAATTTTTAAACCAGTCAAAATTGGAATTGTCGTTCTTGATGAAATAGCTCGTTGAACATCAGCTAAACTTTTTAAAAATGCACTTCTTTTAATTGAAAATTTCATTAATAAATACCTCCAGAAATTGTTTTAATTTATTTAATAAATACTTAGTAATAGTAGTAGGGCCTGTTAATACTGTGGAAAAGAAAGGTAACACTTAGAGCCTAATAGTTTTCCACATGTGTATAAGTTGTGGGAAACTCTAACCTAAAATAGAAAGTTATCCACATTGGATTTTTTTAGGTTGGTTCGATTTTTTATAAAAAATGTACACTTAATTAGATAATTTGTTTTTTATTTCTTCGATATCTCGTCGTAATTCTTCATCCTTTGTTAAGGCATGATCAATTTTTTCATAAGCATGAATGACGGTCGTATGATCCTTGCCACCAAATTCAGCACCTATTTTGGGTAAGGAATTAGATGTCAGCTCTCTTGATAAATACATTGCAATCTGACGAGGAACAACAATTGATTTTACTCGTTTTTTCCCTTTTAGATCACTGAGTGCGATTTGATAGTATTTACTTACAACACTTTGAATTTCTAAAATCGACAAGGTTGTTGGTTTATTAGATGGTAGAATACTTTTTAACGCATCTGCGGCTAAACTTGTTGTAATATCACGACTTTCAATAGCAGCGTAGGCTTGAACTCGTACCAAAGCTCCTTCTAATTCGCGAATATTTGAATCAATTTGACCAGCAATATAACTTAACGTATCACCTGGAATCTCCAAGCGTTCAGCGTTAGCTTTTTTACGCAAGATAGCAATTCTAGTTTCCAAATCAGGTGGTGTAATATCAACTGATAATCCCCATGCAAAGCGTGAAACTAAGCGTTCTTGTAATTTAGGAATTTCATTAGGTAAACGATCACTAGTTAAGACGATTTGTTTACGTTCATCATATAAGGCGTTAAAAGTATGGAAAAATTCTTCCTGAGTCCCCTCTTTATCAGCAAAAAATTGGATATCATCAACTAATAATAAATCAACGCTCCGATATTCATTACGGAATTTTTCTTGGGATTTTGTTTGGATTGAATTAATAAAGTCATTCGCAAATGTTTCACTGCTGACATATTTAACTTTTGCATCAGGATTGATTAACAGCATTTGATGACCAATAGCGTGCATTAGATGGGTTTTTCCTAGTCCAACTCCTCCATAGAAGAAAAGTGGATTGTAGATTGTTCCAGGTTCCTCAGCAACCACTAAAGCTGCAGCATGAGCCATTTGATTCCCTTTACCAATAACGAATGTCTCAAATGTATATTTATCATTCAATAAAGCATCTTTTCTAGGTCCATCTTTTTTAGAAATAGCAGCATTATTTTCAAATGTATCTTCATTTACTGATTCTTGTTCATTCTTGATAATAAATAATGGTGAAATCTCGCGACCTGAATATTCATAGATATTCTCAACAATTCGTGTGGTTAAATTCTTCTCCCAATAGTCTTTATGAAGTGAGGAAGGAACTTCTATAATAATGTTTTGTTCGGTTATCCGAATGGGATGAGCACTTTTAACCCAAGTGTTATAACTAACTTCGGCAAGTGATTCTTTAAATCGTTCTTTTAAATAGTTCCATAGGCTCTGTAAGTCATCCACAAAAACGAACCTCCTTTTAAAGTCTGTCTTAGCCATTTTAGCATTTTTATAGAAAGTTTTCCACAAGTAGTTACATTCTGTGTAAAAATAATTCAGAGTATCTGTAAAAGTTTTCCACAGGATGAAAAAAATAAGTGGATAACTTTTTATTATTTGAGTTATTATTTTTAAATGTTGAAAACTTATCGCTTGAAAACGTTGTAACAAAAGGTGTTTCACGAGTTGTTAACAGAAAGGGGGAGTTTAGGGATAAAATCAATTAACAGCTTGTTAACTTGTGGATAATTAGAATCTAACTTCTGAATAAATAAATCACGTGAAAAAGTTGTTCTGAGGGGTTGTGGATAATAATTGAGATTTGTGGATGAATTTAGTTAAATTTATTTTGGTTGCTCATTTTATAATCGTATTCAAAAATAGTCCTACAATTTTTAGTTATTTATTTATAAAATAGAAAAGAGTCAATTTAAGAAATAATATTTATATGAGTGGAAATTTTTATTTTTGGAAGCCCTATTTTAAGAAAAAAATCGCTTTTTAACTAAAATTGCAAACTTTTTATCATAAATATCATGAAAATAGGTTTCTTATTGATAACATTTATGCTATTATATTTGAGTGAGTGAATAAGAATAGAAGTGTTGCACTTGACAACTCTATTTTTGCTTCGTTATAATAATCAAGACTGTCTTTGAGAGAAACAGAACTGAATATAAGAGATAGTTTTTACAGGAGGTGTATTACGAATGAAAAGAACTTACCAACCTAAAAAACGTAAACGTCAAAAAGTACATGGTTTCCGTAAACGTATGAGTACTAAAAATGGACGTCGAGTATTACAAAGTAGACGCCGTAAAGGCAGAAAAGAATTGTCTGCATAGGTCACTGAACGTCTCAGTGGTCTTTTTTTCTATACGGGATTGGTGTTAATTTTATTAACCAAAATCCTATATGAGAATTAGACCTTGGGACGTTTTTATATGTGTTATAATGAAAGAAAAGATAGAGATGAGAGAATAATTATGAGAAAAGCTTATCGTGTCAAAAGAGAAGCTGAATTCCAAAAAGTTTTTCATAACGGTAAATCGACGGCAAATCGTCAGTTTATTGTCTATGTCCTGACTAAAGAAAAGCAAGAACATTTTCGTGTTGGAATTTCTGTTGGCAAAAAAATTGGAAATGCGGTTGTGCGAAATTCTGTTAAACGCAAAATTCGTCAAAGTTTAACAGAATTGAAAAACGAATTAAAATCAGATAAAGATTTTATCGTGATTGCTCGTGTTCCAGCAGCTAAAATGACAACTAAAGAAGTCAAAAAAAGTTTGAGCCATGTGCTAAAATTAGCAAAAATGCTCAATTAATAGTGAATTTAAGTATGAAGTGAGGGGAAAAAATAGTGCGTAAACGTAAGCGATTACTTATAGTATTAGCATCTATTGTGCTAATGGTAGTTTTAACGGGATGTGGAACAGCACCAATCACATCAAATAGTACCGGTTTCTGGGACCAATATATTGTTTGGAATTTCTCAAGAGCCATCACAGGTTTATCAGATATTTTCTTTGGAAGTTACGGATTAGGGATTATTGTATTTACAATAATTATCCGAATTGTTTTACTACCATTAATGCATCATCAAACAAAAAGTACACGAAAAATGAGCGATATGCAGCCACAGATTAAAGCGTTGCAACAAAAATATGCATCTAAAGATACTGAAACGCAAAATAAATTAAAAGAAGAAACACAAAAACTTTACTCTGAAGCAGGCGTAAATCCAGTAATGGGTTGTTTGCCAATGCTAGTTCAAATGCCAGTATTAATGGCGTTGTATCAAGCAATTAGTCGGACAGATGTATTAAAATCAGGTCATTTCTTATGGATGGACTTAGGTTCAAGAGATCCTTACTTTATTTTACCGATTTTAGCAGCATTGTTAACCTTTGCTACAACAAAATTGTCAACAATGAGCCAAACTGAATCGAATCCAGCCACAGGTGCTATGCTTTATGCAATGCCTGCAATGATTTTATTCATGGGGATTAGCTTACCAAGTGCCTTATCTTTATACTGGGTAGTGGGAAATGCCTTCTCTGTAGGACAAACAATGATGTTAAATAATCCATTTAAGATTAGACGTGAACGTGCTGAAAAAGAAAAAGCCGAAAAAGATTATCAACGTGCTTTAGAAAAAGCTAAAAATCCTAAGAAAAAACGTAATAAAAAACGTTAATTTATAAAACTAATTCATAAACTAGATAGAAATAGAAATGGAGGGAAAACGGATGGGAAAGTACACGTCTAACGGACCGACAGTTGAAGATGCCATTCAAAATGGATTAAAAAAATTAGGCCTAACTAAAAATGAAGCTGAAATTAAGATTGTTTTTGAAGGAAAAAAAGGAATTTTAGGTTTTGGTAAAAAAGATGCAGTGGTTGAAATTAGCCAACTTGAAAAAGAAGAACCTACAGTAGAAGAAACTAAGCAACACGAATTAGAATCAACTATTGAGGAAGCTAAACCAGAAAACAAAGTTGATTTAGTAGACGAAGGTGAAGAGCGTAATGATGAAGCAGCTTTTAAATTTATATCAGACTATTTAGCTAATATTTCAAAAGAAATTGGGGCGCCAGCAAAAGTAAATGTTGAAGTCGTGCAGGATAGAGCAATATTCCACATGGAGACGCAAAAGCCTGGATTAGTTATTGGTAAACATGGTAAAGTTTTAAACGCTCTACAATCGTTAGCACAAGTCTTAATGCATCGCCAGGCTAAAAGCAAACTAACCGCTATCGTTAATGTTGGAGACTATCGTGAACGACGTGAGGCAGTTTTACAGCAATTAGCAGATCGAACTGCTACTAAAGTGCTACGTACGAACCAACCTGTTTTCCTAGAGCCAATGCCTGCTTTTGAAAGAAAGCAAATTCATTTCTATCTAAGTAAAAATGACCAAGTGATTACTCATTCTGAAGGGAATGAACCTCATCGTTATTTAGTAGTTGAACCACTGAAAAAAAGATTCTAATAAAATAGCAAAGACTAACTTTTGATGATTTTTATCAAAAGTTAGTCTTTTTTGTTAATGATATAAATAAACCACGGCCAACCAATACGACGCGTAACTAAATCCCAACACTTGTAAAGCCTGCGCCAATTCAGCCTCCGTTGACCATGTATGCATGTCCTCTACGACTTGCGAGCTACTGACAAGTCCACCTAGAAATCCAGAATAGCTATCCCCAGTTTCAAGATTCACCCCATCCCGAAAAGCAGCTTTCATTTTTTTATCCCATTCGTCCAACGAGATAAATTCAAACATCATCGGATCTAAATGGTGTCCTGCTTGTTTTCAGTACTGAAATGAATTTTATAAATACAGCTAGCTTTTGGCAACTTGATTAGTAAGTTCTGGCTTAATAAGTCAAGTCTCTAACTTTTTTGATTCTTGACAAGAGTCAGAGTGCTTTTTTATTTTTCATTTAAATAAGAATTTAACAACTTACGTGTAAAAGTACCTTCTTTTGGCTTAAATCCAAAACTATTATATGCCCAAATAATTTCTCTTTTTGCTTGCCCACTATCATTTTCTGAAATTTTATCGTATAAAAAATTGACATTAAATTTTCCATTGGAAGTTAAGGAAAAATCCAACTGATCCCATACTGGTTGGTCATTTTCCTCAAAACACCTATATATTTTTAGCAATAATGAATTTAATTCAACTAGTAATTCATCATATATTTGTTGTGAAACACTATATTTTTCTGGAATATTATGTGATTTCACAAATATTTTTGAATCCGTTTCTTCAAAGTAAAATACTGATGACCAACTTAATTGTTCCTTTTCTACCTCACCTAAATAATATATTCTATCCCAATTAATTGGAATCATAGAAATAATTTTCTGTGCTAATTCACTGTAAAGTTCTCCTAATTTGTTCTCCATAATTATCATCTTCTTTCATCAAGGATTTTTAATAAATTTAATAAATTTCTCTCCGTCTATCCAATATTCAACGTTAAAACTATCGGGTCTGAGCGAATCCAAAGTAAATGTTGGCTTGATATTTACCACAACTTTACTTCCACCTTTTAATGCATCAGCCCAAGTTTTTTCCATATTATACCATTCCCCACCAACTCTATTAATTTTGCTGTTTTGTGGTAAGAGATTATCAAATTGTCCTGAACCATTAAATTGAGAGCCTATTAAATGACCACCATCATCATATGCCAACCTATCCGAACCTCCAACAGTTCGTTGAGCATATGCATTTCTTTCACCCTGTCCTAAAACTAAATCTCCAGATGCATTTTCTATTCGTCCAACATTATCAGTTGAATACTTATAGCCATTACTATCAACATATTCTACATCAGATTTTAAAAATTGTTTATTTCCGTTTTTGCCAATATGTTCACCGTATTCAATTTTTAACTTTTCAGCCCCACTGACCTTCTTAGTACTACCAACTTCTTACTCCCACTCCCCACAGCCAACCGATACGACGCATAACTAAACCCCAACACTTGTAAAGCCTGCGCCAATTCAGCCTCCGTTGCCCACGTATGCATGTCCTCTACGACTTGTGAGCTACTGACAAGTCCACCTAGAAATCCAGAATAGCTATCCCCAGTTTCAAGATTCACCCCATCCCGAAAACCAGCTTTCACCTTTTTATCCCATTCGTCCAACGAGATAAATTCAAACATATCCGGATCTAAATGATGCCCTGCTTGTTTTAAATATTGAATTATAAGAACAACTCTTCTAATCTGTAAAATACTATAAATAAAGTCAATAGACTGCTAGACTCTCCTAACATTGCTATTGACTTTATTTATTAGACATGTGTCAGTACATCAAAAACTCACGAAATAGCTAGCCTTGGGTTGTTCCTCAAGCCTTTTCAGCATAACATACCCTCGTTTTTTAGTATTTGAATTTGTTCTTTCAAAACTTCTCTATTTCACCCTTGGAATCTAACAAAATAAACTATCAAAAGCTCTGAAGCTTTTACTATCCGATGCTGATCAGATAGTAAAGTGCCTTTTTAATTTTTAAAATGGTTTTTCATTTACAATTTCGCATTTAAGATTTTTACTTGCAATGATTATCGGAGCCGTTCCAAAATCTTCAGCATTAATTTTAAAAATATAATTTCCTTGTTCAACTTGATACTTATCTTCGATTTTCTGTTTTTCATCTTCAGCTGCAAGTTCTATAAATGGTTTAGAATCATCTAGATGCCATGACAATAGACTAGAAATATAAAAAGGTGTACCGAATTCTATATTGATAGCAAATTCATCATAAGAAGTATCTATTCTACCCGCTACAATTATATCACCACCATCCATTCTTACAAACTCAAAATCCATCCATAAGCAATTCTTTAAATAATTATTAATTTTCAAGATTTCCGCATTGATTTCTTCTATATTCATATTTTTCCCTCTTTCTCTATTAACCAACGAGTGTATGGTTAGGTTACTAATCGAAGTATCTTCATCAAATTTCAAACACTTTTTTTATTATACATATTTTTCAATTTCCTTTTGATTTATGGGAAAAACTTTTCCATAAGGTCCCCTGTACTCATTTCCACTAGTATCTTCTGTCCATCCACATCCTGCACATTCTAAAAGAATCTGATCAGAATTATCCTCACAGACTAATTTTATATACCTCAATTCATCATTTGGTGTAACTGGACAATCTTTCCCAGAATATACTGTGATCATATCCCATAGAGTATCTCGAATTGACATTGCTAATGTATCAATACTTTCATAGTCTCTTACCAAACGCTTCGCTTCCATATCTAAACAAATATCTGGATTAGTGACTATATATTCATTTGTATTGATATCTAGAAGTTCATTTAAACCCCATTCATCTTTTACTTCGTCATTAAATTCTGTAGGGTATTTTATTACAAATTGTACTAACGCCTCATAATAGCTAAAAAAATCTTTTAACTTTTGAGGGTCACTAAAAATTTGATAGTAATCTTTTAATAAATCTTCACTAATGATATCTTCTCTCATAATTGCCTCCATATATAGTAATTTTAAGGTTTTGGAACTGGATAAGTAGTTATTAAATTTCCAGATCGGTCAGTGATTATTTCAATCCAACTAGTAGGCTTCCCACCAAATTTTAAAGCTGTATTTCCAATTACTTCACCTGTATCAACAATTCTTTTATATTGTCCTCCAGACATATCTATCACGGTCACTTCAACAGTATTAGGAGACTGTAAAACCTGTTTTAATTTATCAGTAGTTATTGAAAAAATAGAACGACTATTTGCAAGAGGTCTATTAAAGTGACCATCATATACATGTTCAAATCCCGCTGATACTGGTTTTCCTGTCGAAGGTCTTTTTGGAGTAAATCTAGTCCTCCCATTTGCAACATTAATTCTAGACTGCACAACTCCAACATTATGTTTTGGAACATCAGCCCCACCAACTTCTTTACTCCCACTCCCCACAGCCAACCGATACGACGCATAACTAAATCCCAACACTTGTAAAGCCTGCGCCAATTCCGCTTCCGTTGCCCATGTATGCATGTCCTCTACAACTTGCGAGCTACTGACAAGTCCACCCAGAAACCCAGAATAACGATCCCCAGTTTCAAGATTCACTCCATCCCGAAAACCAGCCTTCATTTTTTTATCCCATTCGTTCAACGAGATAAATTCAAACATATCCGGATCTAAATGATGCCCTGCTCGCTTTAAGTATTGATACAGCGCTGGATTCTTAACGCCTTTGCCATCCTTCACCAACTGCCAAAATACTTGTGGATTGCCTTCGCCATCATAAACTAGTTTAGCATAAACCTCATACTCTTCTAACTCTTTTATTTTCTCTTCGTCAATCCCGTTGATCTCATTTTCTCGACTAGTCCATTGCTCGTTGACGGTTAGCGCCCAATCCATCTTGGAACGATCCACTGTAAAGGTTTTACTCTCTCCATTCCAAGCCGTTTGGGTCTGTTTCAAGCCTTGCTCAATCAATTGTTGTAACGCGTCCACTTCTGAAAAAATCGTCTCAGAATAGGCGTTAAACCGTAGTAATTGATCCAGCTTTTCTTCCAAACTTCGCTTCACATCACTGTACAAATTCAACAGTTGCATATTGGCTTGGAGCTGGCTATTTTTTAGTATATCTGGCGTATGTACTGATTGTATCAGTTCTCGAATGTCTTCGGCTTGACCTAATAATTGGTTCACTTGCCTGATTTTCTCTTCCAATTCCGATTGCTTCAAATCCCCACTATCTACTTGATCTTGGTAGTCTTCCGGCAATCGCTTTACTGCTCGCTCCACAGCCTCGGATAATAAAATTCCCGCTTGACCTAACGGATATAAGACTAATGAAAAATACTGTTTCGCTGAATCATAGGCTTTTCCTGTCAGAAAAGGGCTATTCAAGGTAAACTCACGAATGGCTTTCTGGACATCTTCATAATCCTGTACTTGTTTTTTGCTCATGGCACTCACGCTAACCGCTTGTTTTTTTGAAGCTGAAACGTACATATCACTGCTCATGACGTTCCTCCTTTTCAGCTAGGATGACTTTTCTTTCATATGTCCCGTCAGCTAATTTGTGTTGAAGTTCCAGTTTTTCACGGGTTAATTCCTTGTTACTTTCCTTTAAATATATTTGTACATCTCTTGATTCAAGGCGGTCGCTTTTTAGATGTGCCTATTCAATCACTTTTTATTTTTGGCATAGATTTCTATTTTTATAATTGTGGTTATTTAAAATTCTAGCATATATTTTCTATAATGAAAACTGAAAAATCATAATGTTATTTTAATTTATATAATTTATTTATTTTTAATGAACTAGCCAAATCTCTGATAAGTTTAATCAGAATTCTGCCTAGCTGTCTTTAGTTTTATTACTTATAAATATTGATTTTTGAAATATCAACTTTTACATAATCATTATTCACATGTAGATGCTGAAAACCACTTATGATACTTTGATTAGTTAGATTGCTTTTTCTGTTGGCCATCAATTAAAGTATTTTTTCATAAGTATGAATTGTAAAATCGATACATTGCTCTTTTTTCTTTCAAAAATTTTTTTAAATAAATAGTGAAAAGTCTAATGTTTATTCGTATGTTTTTTTATTAAAAATAACGTAATAGTTTATAAGAAAATCAGTTTATTAAAAAAATGTCAATAAATACACTGAAAATATCTAGTTATTAGAGTTTGAAAATTAAATAAAAAAACGCTTGCAAAAAAGTTTTTTTATTGCTAATATCATATTTGAATCGATTCAAAAACATGATATTATGAAGAAAGAAGGAAAAAAATGTCAGTCACAGATAAGATATCAAACCTAATAATGCCAGTTGCGACTAAGATGGCCAACCAACGTCATCTAGTTGCTATGCGAGACAGCTTTATTGATATTATGCCAATTATTATGGCAAATTCATTGTTTACTTTGTTCAATGCTCTTATATTTTCTAATGCAACGATTAATCAGTATGTTGATTTATCGTCGTTATCAGATCTTGCTTTAATGGTCAATAATGGAACAATGGGGATTATGACTATCTTTATTACATTTTTAATTGGTTACCGGTTAGCAAAACACTATATTAGTAATGGGATTATCGAGAAGAAGAATTTAAGTGAGCTGCATGCAGGTATTTTAAGTCTAGCACTTGCATTAATTATGTTTCCATTGTTTAATCAAGTTACACCTGTAGGAACAACTGAAGCAGTTGATGTTTCTGGAGTGTATTTACAGTCTTTAACCTCATCTGGTGGACTGTTTGTTGGGATTTTAGCAGCACTGTTAGGGACAGAATTGTTAGTAAAATTATCAAAAAGTAAAAAATTACGTATTAAGATGCCAGATGGTGTGCCTCCTGCAGTTGCCGGATCATTTAATTCTTTGATTCCAGAGTGTTTAGTGATTATTATTTTCGCAGTGGGGACATTTGCAATTGTTAAAGGAACAGGTTTGACAGTTCCAGATATTATTCAAACAATTATTTCAACGCCGCTACAATATGCAATGGAAAGTCCGTTTGGGCTGTTTGTTGTTCAATTATTTACACAAGTTTTTTGGTTCTTTGGATTACATGGTCAAAATATTGTATCATCCGTTACATCGCCACCAATGTTAACGGCTATTCAACAAAATATTGATGCATTTAATGCAGGGCAGGCCATTCCGAATATTGTAACAAATCCTTGGATTGGAATGTATACCTTATTTGGAGGAACCGGAGCGATTCTACCTTTACTAATTGCTATTTTTGTAGCATCAAAACGTAAGGATTATCAAGATGTTGCCAAAATAAGTTTAGTTCCAAGTCTTTTTAATATTTCAGAACCAGTTATGTTTGGGATTCCAGTTGTGATGAATCCATTCTTAATGGTTCCTTTTATATGCGTACCACTGATAAATTTAGCGATTGCCTATCCTTTGACAGCATTAGGATTAGTTGCTAAAAGTGTCGTTATTCCTCCGTGGATATTGCCGCCTATTTTAACGGCTTGGGTAACTACTGCTGGCGATATTCCTGCAACATTATTATCTCTTGCATTATTTATTTTAGATATTTTCTTATATTTGCCATTTGTTATTTTAAGTAATAAAGCGATGAAAAACAATACTACAGACTAAGGTTAAAAATAAATCAAGATAAAAAGAAAGAAGGGAATTTATGGCTACAATTCAAGAAGTTGCGAACCACGCAGGAGTTTCAGTAGGAAGTGTGTCTAGATATTTAAATGGTTATCAGTTAAAACCGGCAAATATGAAAAAAATTGAAGAATCTATTGAAGCGTTGGAATATAAGGGAAACCCATTGGCAAAAGCACTTAAAAGTAATCAAACGTTGTCTATTGGTTTATTGATGAATAATATGCAGAGTAATTTTTCAGCCTCAATGGTTGCTCAAATTGAAGATGAGTTAGAACGTTTTGGTTATAGTATTTTATTAAGTGGTTTCCGTAATGATTATAGTCAAGTTGAACGAAAGCTTGATTTCCTTCTTTCAAGAAAAATTGATGGTTTAATTATTTTTGAAGCGGAGCAGGATTGGGAAGCTGTACAACAACTAAAAAATGTTGATATTCCCGTAATCTCAGTGAATACACCCATGGAATTTGATATGGTTGATTCAATTGTTGTAAATAACAAACAAAGTACAAAAGAAGTAATCGAAAAAATGTTACAGTTTGGACATGAAAAAATCGGCATAATCGCGGCACCACAGACAGATTATGTTGCACGAGAACGTTTAGATGGGGTATTAGAAGCTTTTGCTGAAAATAATTATCCTATCGAAGATGCTGTAATTTACTATGGTGATTACTCAAAACAAAGTGGTTATACAGGAATGAAGCATCTTTTGAAAAATGAAGAGATAACAGCGGTATTCGTCTGTAATTACAATATGTCTTTAGGAGCATTACAAGAAATTTATGAGCAACAACTTAAAATTGGTGAGGATATTTCTTTTGCTAGCTATGATTATTTTGATGCTAGTGATATTTTCAATCCAAAATTAACAGTTATTCGTCAGCCAGTAAAGGAAATTGGAACATTAGCAGCTAATCGTATGATGGAAAAAATTCGCAATCATGGGCAGTTACAAGGCGATATTTTTGTTGTTCCTAATGATATTTTATGGCGTGATTCAGTTAAGGAAAGGAATAATAAAAATGGTGAAGATTAGAGAAGATATTGAAGAGAATCTGGATTCTCAACAAGAAGCGTATGGAGAACTTTCAGAAGGTATCCAGCAAAAATTAGAATGGTTCAAAGATCAAAAAATTGGTGTGATTTTTCATTGGGGACTTTATTCTGAAGCAGGAATTGTCGAGTCATGGCAGCTATCAGAAGAAGATGAATGGGCAAGGAAGAAAGGTGCTTGGCGTGGAGATATTGATCAATTGCGAAATGACTATTGGGGGTTAAACCAAACGTTTAATCCTATAAATTTTGATCCACAACACTGGGCGGAAAAAGCCAAAGAAGCAGGATTTAAATACATGCTCTTTACAACAAAGCATCATGATGGATTTAATATGTATGACACTAAGTTTAGTGAGTATAAAATTACCGCTCCTACTAGTAAATTCCATACAAATCAGCAAGCAGATATTTTACATTATGTAAATGAAGCATTTAGGTCTGTTGGAATTAATACAGGTGCCTATTATTCTAAGGCAGATTGGCATTCACCTGATTATTGGGTACCTGATCAACGACCAAAAGGTAGATTTGCCAGCTATGATCCCAAAAAAAATCCAGAAATCTGGAGTCGTTTTGATCGATTTGTTGAAAATCAACTAGTTGAAATTTGTGAAAACTATGGACCACTAGATATCTTATGGTTAGATGGTGGTTGGGTGAACAGTAGCAATCATGAATTTCTTGATATGGATCGGATTGTTGAAAAGTTGAGAACCATTCAACCTGATTTATTAATGGTAGATCGTACAATTGGTGGAAAATACGAGGATTATGTTACTCCTGAACGTAAAATCCCTGAAATACCTCCTGTGAAGGCGTGGGAAAGCAATATTCCACTAGCCAAAAATTGGGGCTACGTACCAAATGACCTATATAAATCATTTGAGGAGATTCTTGAATCTATGATTAAAATTGTTTCTTTAGGTGGAAATGTTATTTTAGGTGTTGGGCCAAAACCAGATGGTACTTTACCAGAGGAATCGTTAAAACTAATGAAACAACTAGGGGATTGGTTAGCTATTTTTGGTGATGGAATTTATGGAACTCGTCCAATTTCAACAGTTAGTTCAGAGGAATGGTATGCTACTCAAAAAGGAAATAAGATCTATGTTTTTTACAAAACTAAGGATAGTGAGATAAAGATTAATTTGACTCAAATCTCTAAATTCATTCAACGAGTTGTTGATCTTGAGACTGGTGAAGACTGTGTTTATTTAAATGAATCGATTCAAGTTCCAGTTGGAAAACATATTTTTGGTGGTTTAGTAATTGAATTGGAGGAAACAGTATGACTAAGAAGTTTCCAAAAGGCTTTTTATGGGGAGCTGCATTATCTGCACCACAAACAGAGGGGCATAGTTTAGAACATGGAAAATCACCTTCAACATGGGATTATTGGTTTTCGATTGCACCAGAAAAATTTAATCAGAACCAAGGTCCGGAAAACACTTCAAATGTATATGATCTGTATCTTGATGATTGCGCTAAAATGAAAGAGATTGGTTTAAATTCTATTCGTACGTCGATTGCATGGACTCGCTTGCTACCAGATGGCAAAACAGTCAATCAAGAAGCTGTGAATTTTTATCGTACGTATTTTCAAGAGATGCTGAAGCAAGGTGTGGAGCCTGTCATCAATCTTTTTCATTTTGATATGCCGATGTGGTTAATGGAAAAAGGTGGTTGGGAAACGCGAGAATCAGTCGATGCATTCGCTTATTATGCAAAAATTGCTTTTGAATTGTTTGGCGATATAGTGAAAAAATGGACGACCTTTAATGAACCTTTAGTGCATATTGAATGTGGGTATCTTTATGGTTTTCATTATCCAGCAATCGTTGATTTCAAAAAAGCTGTCCAAGTAGGTTATCATACATTAATGGCCCACACATTGGCAATTAAAGCCTTTCGTGATGTAAACATGAAGGATGGAACTATTGGGATTATCTTAAATGTCTCTCCTGCTTATGCTAAAAGTGAAGCAGCAGAAGATTTACTAGCAAAAGAAAATTCTGATTTATTAACGACTAAAAGTTTTCTTGATCCAGCTGTTCATGGGATTATTCCAGAGAAGTTGATTCAATTGTTAGCTGATAATCATTTGCTACCAGAAACAGAAGTAGAAGATAAAGAGTTAATAATGGAAAATACAGTTGATTTTATTGGTTTAAATTATTATCAACCACGTAGAGTTCAAGCTGCACCGGCACCTCAATTTCCAGCAAAAATGCCAGAAGATTTCTATGTTCTTTATGATTGGCCAGATAAAAAAATTAATCCCTATCGTGGTTGGGAAATTTATCCAAATGCTTTGTATGATGTGGCAATGATGATGAAAAATGAGTATAAAAATCTACCTTGGTATGTTAGTGAAAATGGGATGGGCGTTGCCAACGAAGAGCGTTTTATGGATGACCATGGTATGATTCAGGATGATTATCGAATTGAGTTTATGCAAGAGCATCTTGAATTTTTGCACAAAGGAATTGAAGAAGGTAGTAACTGTTTTGGTTACCATACGTGGACCTTTGTTGATTGTTGGTCTTGGTTGAACGGGTATCGTAATCGATATGGTTTTTATCGTGTTGATTTAGAGGATCGTTTTAAGCGAACCATGAAAAAAAGTGGTTTGTGGTATAAAAATGTTTCTGAAAAAAATGAAATTTCTTAATTTAATTGAAAAGTTTGGATTAGTTAATTTAGCTAATTCAAACTTTTTTCTATATTTATTGAGAAAATAAATTGATTTATTTCGCTATGAAGTCCTCATATTTGACGGAAGCTGTTTTTATACTTAGAATGTAAGCGTGGACATTTATCGGTTTTTGTCTGTTAACATAGTTTTCAAGAAAAGCACTATAAAGAAAGGTGGAATCGTAGATGAAAAAAATTATGAATCACCCAGAGGCTGTCGTTGATGAGATGTTAGAAGGTTTGGTCTATGCTCACGATGATTTAGTGGAACGTTTACCTGAAACTGGAGTTATTGTAAGGAAACAAAAATCGAAAAATAAAGTGGGACTAGTAAGTGGTGGTGGTAGCGGACATGAACCGACTCATGCTGGCTTTGTTGGCGAAGGAATGCTTTCAGCAGCAGTCTGTGGTCCTGTATTTACGTCACCAACTCCAGATCAAATCTTAGCAGCTATTCAAGCAGTAGATGAAGGTGCTGGTGTTTTTTTAATTATTAAAAATTATTCAGGAGATGTTATGAATTTTGATATGGCCAAAGAATTGGCTGAGTTAGATGATATTGAGGTTGATTTTATTGTAGTAGATGATGATATTGCAGTGGAAGACAGTACTTATACTGCAGGAAAACGTGGTGTAGCAGGAACGATTTTAGTGCATAAAATATTAGGTGCTGCCGCAGACAAAGGAGCAAATCTTGAAGAAATTAAGGCTTTAGCAGATAAAATTGTACCTAATATTAAAACATTGGGTGTGGCTTTATCTGGCGCAACGGCTCCCGAGGTAGGAAAACCAGGATTTACTTTGGCAGATGATGAGATTGAATTTGGTGTGGGAATTCATGGCGAACCGGGTTATCGTCGTGAAAAGATAGCTCCTTCTAAGGATTTGGCGAAAGAGATTGTATCTAAGTTAAAAGCTGCGTTTAATTGGCAATCTGGGGAACATTATGGGTTATTGGTAAATGGCTTAGGTAGCACACCTTTGATGGAGCAATATATTTTTACGAATGACGTGAAAGAGTTACTAGCAGCAGACGGTTTAGTCATTGATTTCAAAAAAGTTGGGGATTACATGACAGCGATTGATATGGCAGGACTTTCGTTAACGTTAATCAAATTAGAAGAACCGATTTGGTTAGATAATTTGCATTATGCAACAAATACAATATCTTGGTAGGAGGAAACGCAGATGAATCCAGAAGCAACGAAAAAATGGTTAATCCTTTTTACAGATAAAATTAACGCAAACAAAGATTATTTAAGTGAGTTAGATAGTGCTATTGGGGACGGGGACCATGGAATGAATATGGCTCGTGGCACAACAGCAGTTAAGGAAGCCTTGGAAGAGAAAAATCCTGAAACTCTAGTGGATATCTTTAAACTAGTGGGAATGACTTTAGTAAGTAAAGTTGGTGGTGCGTCAGGTCCGCTTTATGGATCAGCCTTTATTAGTATGGCGAAGGCAGCAGGAACCTCCGATGATCTAGGGATTATTTTACAAGCTGGATTAGATGGAATTGAAAAACGTGGGAAAGCGACAGCTGGTGAAAAAACGATGATTGATACGTGGGTACCAGTAATTGAAGCAGTAAAAGAGAAACAATTAACCAAGGAAGCCGTTGAAGTTGCTGTAAATCATACAAAAGAAATGAAGGCAACAAAGGGGCGTGCATCCTATCTTGGCGATCGTTCAATTGGACATCTAGATCCAGGTGCGGTTTCTAGTGGGTATTTATTTGAAACTATGATTGAGGCAGGTGTTGAAAATGAGTAAATTAGGTGTAGTGGTGGTTTCTCATGTTCCAGCTATTGCGGAAGGTGTGGTTACGCTGATTAAAGAAGTTGCCAAAGATGTGCCGATTACTTTTGCTGGCGGAACGGATGATAATCAAGTTGGAACAAGTTTTGAAAAAATTCAAGCAGCCTTTGAAGCAAATGAAGGCGAAGAGTTGTTGGCTTTTTATGATCTAGGTAGTGCCAAGATGAATCTAGAAATGGTGATGGAATTAGCAGATAGAACCGTCCATTTATATGATACGGCTTTTATTGAAAGTAGCTATACGGCAGCAGCTTTGATTCAAGCAGGTGCAGAGTTAAGTATGATTGAAGAGCAATTGAATCCGATGAAGATTAAATGATTTAGAAAAAAGTGTTTAGTTCCTAGCAATAAAAGAAAATTACTAGTCGCTGGTTAAATAATGGCAGATTCTTGTAGAAGAGATAGATTTTTTTAACCTTTACAATAAATTTAGAATACAAAACAAAACGCATATTTAGTTTTGTTTTGTATTCTTTTTTAGTAAATAGTATAGAATTTGACGGATAATTAACTCTTTATTTCTTTAGTTGAGTCCACACATCAAAAGCTTGTTTCAAGCTTTTGACATTATGGGTGCGTATCAGTTCAACACCCTGATTTGCAACAAATAATGAAGCTGCAACGGATCCAAAGTCGCGTTCAATTGGATTTTCTTCACCTGTCATCAGTCCAATTATTCGTTTACGTGAAAGACCAATAAGTAATGGAAACTCTTGGTAACGAAAAGCAGACGGATTTTTTAGAATAGCACTATTTTCTTCTAAAGTTTTATGAAATCCAATTCCTGGATCAAAACAAATATTTTCTAGTGGAATTTTCCATTTTTGACATTGTCGTATTTTCTCTTCATAAAATTGCTGAAGTTCTTCTACTAAAATAGTATCTTTTCGTTTACGAGAATGCATAATAATTAGCTGTATCCCAGGATAACTTGCTACTGTTTCTGCCATTCTAGGAGAATCTAATCCCTTAATATCATTTATTATTGAAGCACCATTTTGAATAGCAACCTCAGCAACAGTTGGATAATAAGTATCAACAGAGAGTGGAATTGAGCTAATTTTACGAATTTCTTTAATCAAATTAATAACACGCGCCATCTCGATTTTTGAGGAGACTTCATGGTAGCCGGGACGAGTTGATTGACCACCGATATCTAATATATCAGCGCCTTCTTCAATTAATTGTTGTGCATGTTGAAGAGCTTTTTCAAGTGTTTGATATTTTCCACCATCGGAAAAAGAGTCTGGTGTTGTATTTACAATTCCCATAATTTGATAATTTTTTTTAAAATTAATCATGCAACTCCTCCTGTATCTTCTCTATCATGCATCGTAAGGCTTGGATACGTGGGCTTAAATCAAAACGTTCTTTTTCAGTGAGTTCTGCGAGTGTTTTGTGCAATTTCGGAACATAAATAATGGAGTCGAATCCATAACCACCTATGCCTCTAGATTTTACTAATTCACCTGTAAGTGAAGCTTGAGTTACAAGCTTCTTTTCTTTATTTATGGCATAAACTAAAGTTGTGTGTAATGTTATGGTTCTAGGTTGATTTAGTTCAGTAAATAAATTTAGTAGCTCCTGATTTTGTTTTTCAGAATTTTTTGATTGAAAAAATGTATGTGTTTTAATTCCTAATAAGTCTGGAAAAGCTTCTATTTCAAGCCCACCATCATCTCCTAAGACCGGTAAATTAAGTTTTTTTTGATAGAAGAAAGCTTTTATAGATGCGTTTTCTTCATAAGTTGTCCCAATCTCTATGGGACGTTCTTGAATAGTTAGATAGTCTTGATAAGAAATGAACGTCATTTCAGAATTTCCTAGAGCTAACTGCATTTCTTGCAATTTTTTTGGATTATTAGTTCCTACAATTAATTTCATGTCTATAAAATCTCCATTAAAAATTGATTTTTCCATTCAATTTCTTTAAAAGCTCCCAAAGCATAAAAAGTTTTAGTTTGGCTATGAGAAGATTTTACACCGCGCATCATCATACAAAGATGTTCGGCCTCAATTGCAACTGCAATTCCCTTAACTGGAATATTTTTTTCTAATTTTTTAGCAATAGAACTAGTTAAATTTTCTTGAACATTTAGTTGCTTGGCACAGTAGTCAACTAAACGTGGGAGCTTGCTTAATCCGATAACTTTTCTGCCATCTGGAATATAAGCAATATGAACTTTTCCGTAAAAGGGCAATAAGTGATGTTCACACATTGAATAAAAGGGAATATCCTTTACTAAAATCATTTCTCCCTCGTTATCACTATCAAATAATTTATAATCATGAAACTCTGGTTCAGTTAAACTACTAAAAATTTCTTCAAACATATTAGCTACCCGTCTAGGTGTCTCAGCTAACCCAGGACGATTAATATCTTCACCAACAGCATCTAAAATCAGTCGAACAGCCTGTTCTATTTTCTCTTTTTTTTCTAGTGACATGTCCATTCCTCCATATTTGTTAGTTGAACTTCATTTTGGTTACCACTATCTTGGATCCATTTAGTAAGGCTTTTACCAAATAGTAGTTTTTCACCATAAACATCTTTTAATGGAACTAAGACAAAAGAGCGCTTTGTTAATTCGATATGTGGAATGGTTAATTGTTCAGAGATTATTGTTCCTTTCCCCAATAGTAAAATATCAATGTCAATTAAACGTGGACCCCAGTGAATTAGTTTTTCTCGCCCCATTTTCTTTTCAATTCCTTGAGTAACTGTTAAAAGTTCTTCCCCTGAATAGCTTGTTTCAATTTTTAGTACAGCATTCAAAAATTCTGGTTGATTGGTGTATCCATAAGGAGCTGTTTTATATAGCCTAGAGTAAGAAAGTACACAAATTTCCTCGTCAATATTTAAGCAGTCTCGAGCAGTTATCAAATTAGTAACTCTATTTCCTATATTACTCCCCAATGCGACATATCCAATCATTTAAAATTCTCTCTCCATTTCAATTTCAATATTGTCAAAAATACTAGGCATTGGTACACTATATTTCCGAACTCGTATGATGATTTTTTTCAGTTGTTTACTATAGGTTGATTCAAGATCATCTAGGATTCCGCTTGCTAAACCTTCAATTAGATCATAAGAATAATGACTAGTATGTTGTGCAATTTTTTCGTTGACTTCAGCATAATTCACAGTTTGACTTACATCGTCTGTTTCCCCAGCTTTTCTCAGGGAGAGTTGCAGTTCAATATCTATCTCTAATTGTTGACCTAATCGTTTTTCTTCCTTAAGAACACCGTTATGAGTATAAAATTTTAAATTATTAATTCTGATTTTATCCATTATTTTGCTCCTTTTCTTGAACTTTTTTTAATAAAATAACTTTATTTTGATGATTCATTTTATTCTATATGGATTCTATCATGGAATAAAAATTGTTGTCGAATTATCCACTAAAATGCTGCTAGAGTATTCTATTCAGATAAGGCTGTTTTAGTATAAATTACGCATAAGTTCTTAACAAAATAGGTTTTCTTAAGCAATTTTTTTTTACTTTATTTTTTCTTTTATGAACAAAATTGTGTTTTATATCTAGGATGTTTAGAAACTAAAAAAGTTTGTTATTTCTGATGGACTTCGTAATAAAATAACGTTTGAATATTTATAAATATAGACATAGGAACAAAGGATTCTTTTTACTAATGAAGAGGATAGTATTAAATAATTGAAAAAAGATAAAGTTGAAGTTTTTTTTAATAGTGGGCGAAAGAAAATGAACGAATTAATTTTAGTAGTCTTGCAAAAGAATCCATCAATCTAGTGAAGAACTTAAAATTATTAATGTGATGGCCGAAGTAGGGTATATATCTTGTAAAAAATAGGATAAAATTTAAAAAATAAAAATTGCACTAAATTGACTGTTAATTTGTTTGAAAAGTCTGACAATACAAGGGCTAGATGAGATTTAGATGATGATATCTATTTTTTTCTTTGTTTTTTTTAATAAAATAGGTTGACATCACCATGGAAAAGCGTTAAATTATTAATAACATAAAGATTAGAATAAGATTAAAAATGAATGAACTGATGATAAGCGTTCAACCTAATAAAAAAAACGAGGAGGTAATGACTATGAAAACGATGAATACAAAAGCAATGAATACTCAATCAACATTTAACGCAGTCATTACATTCTTATTACTTTAGAGGGCTTTGAACACTGAAAATATTCAGTAGTTTGAGTCCTGTTTTCGATTTACAAAACGGGATTCTAGCTACTAAACAGTTAGACATCCCATTGTTTCGGGATGTCTTTTTTTATCAAAAAAATCAAATGCTAATCAAAAGAAATGGGGAAATACCAATGCGTAGTGACAAAATCAAAAAAGGGGTTGAACAAGCTCCAGCAAGAAGTTTATTACATGCAACAGGACAGATTAAGGCATCAGGTGACATGGATAAGCCATTTATTGCAATCTGTAATTCTTATATCGATATTGTTCCAGGACATGTTCATTTAAGAGAACTAGCAGATATTGCCAAGGAAGCGATTCGTGAAGCTGGTGGTATTCCATTTGAATTTAACACTATTGGAGTTGATGATGGGATTGCAATGGGACATATCGGGATGCGCTATTCCTTGCCCAGTCGAGAAATCATTGCAGATGCTGCTGAAACGGTAATTAATGCTCATTGGTTTGATGGAGTTTTTTATATTCCCAACTGTGACAAGATTACACCAGGAATGCTACTGGCAGCGGTTCGGACAAATGTACCAGGAATTTTTTGTTCAGGCGGTCCTATGAAAGCAGGACTTTCAGCAGATGGCAAAGCTTTGACATTGTCTTCAATGTTTGAAGCCGTTGGAACGTTTAAAGAGGGAAAAATGACTAAAGAAGAATTTCTTGATATGGAAGCCAATGCGTGTCCAACTTGTGGTTCTTGTGCAGGAATGTTTACAGCCAATTCAATGAACTGTCTGATGGAAGTTCTAGGAATGGCTGTTCCTTATAATGGTACAGCATTAGCTGTTTCAGATGAGCGTCGTGAGTTGATTCGTCAATCTGCTTTTCATTTGATGGACTTAGTTAAAAATGATATTAAACCTAGAGATATCATCACCAAAGATGCGATTGATGATGCATTTGCCCTTGATATGGCGATGGGTGGTTCAACGAATACAGTCTTGCATACGTTGGCTTTGGCTAATGAAGCTGGAATTGACTATGAATTAGAACGAGTTAACGATATTGCCGCTCGAGTGCCTTATTTATCTAAAATTGCTCCTTCATCTGCTTATTCAATGCATGATGTTCATGAAGCTGGTGGTGTTCCAGCAATTATCAACGAGCTGATTAAAGTTGGTGATGCGATTCATCCAGATCGAATAACGGTTACTGGGAAAACGTTAAGAGAAAATAATCAAGACAAAGAGATTTTAAATGAAGCCGTTATTCATCCGAAAGAAAATCCATATAGCCCAGTTGGTGGTTTATCAATGTTATTTGGGAATATTGCTCCTAAAGGCGCAACCATTAAAGTTGGTGGGGTTGATCCTTCTGTCACTGTATTTGAAGGAGAAGCGATTTGTTTTAGCAGTCATGATGAGGCTGTTGAGGCGATTGATAATCATACGGTTACTCGTGGTCATGTTGTAGTTATTCGTTATGAAGGACCAAAAGGCGGTCCAGGTATGCCAGAAATGCTAGCTCCGACTTCTTCTATTGTAGGAAGAGGTTTAGGTAAAGAGGTTGCATTAATAACTGATGGGCGCTTCTCAGGAGCTACTCGCGGTATTGCTGTTGGTCATATTTCACCAGAAGCTGCGGCAGGTGGTCCGATTGCGTTAATTCATGACGGAGATCGCATCACGATTGATTTACCAAATCGTACAATTAATGTCAATGTTAGTGATGAAGTTTTAGCAGAGCGTAGAACGGAATTGCCACGTTTTAAAGCTAAGGTAAAAACAGGTTATCTAGCACGTTATACAGCATTAGTAACTTCTGCTCATACAGGTGGCGTATTGAAAATTCCTGATGAACTATTAGGCGATTAAATAAAAATAGTCTGCTTTTAATTTTGTTCTTACAGGATTAAAAGCAGAGAAATTTATTGGAGAGGAGTGATGATATGTCAAATAAACAAAGAATAAGAACGGGAGCACAGTTACTAGTCGATTCTTTAGAAAAACAAAAGGTCGATGTAATTTTTGGATATCCTGGTGGTGCCGTTTTACCCTTATATGATGCTTTCTATGATGCGAATATTCCTCATATTTTGACGCGACATGAACAAGGGGCCGTTCACGCTGCCGAAGGATATGCCCGAGTAACAGGAAAAGCTGGTGTAGTTGTAGTAACAAGTGGTCCCGGAGCAACAAATGCTTTAACAGGAATAGCAGATGCTATGAGTGACTCCATTCCTTTAGTAGTTTTTACAGGTCAAGTACATAGACCGGGAATTGGAAAAGATGCATTTCAAGAAGCAGACATGTTAGGACTCACGACACCAATTACCAAATACAACTATCAAATTAGAGATGTTAAAGAAATTCCTCGAATTATTAATGAAGCTTTCTACATTGCTACAACAGGTCGAAAAGGTCCCGTTGTGATTGATATTCCTAAAGATATTGGGTTTTTAGAGACGGATGAAACCAGTCCAGAACAGATTGATTTACCAGGCTATCAAACAAGCTACCCAATTGCAGAAGAACAAATTCAACAAGTTATGGAGCAATTAAAAAAAGCGAAAAAACCATTGATTTTAGCAGGAGCGGGAGTAAATCACGCAGGAGCAGGAAGTGAATTGTTAGAATTTTCCGAACGTTATCAAATTCCAGTTGTTAATACATTGTTAGGGTTAGGGAGTTTTCCTTATGAACATTCATTATTTACAGGAATGGGTGGTATGCATGGTTCTTATACTGCCAATATGGGATTAACGGAATGTGATTTTTTAATTAATTTTGGTTCCCGTTTTGATGACCGTTTAGCAAGTGCGCCAAAAGAATTTGCACCAGAAGCAACAATTGCCCATGTTGATATTGATCCTTCAGAATTAGGCAAGGTTATTCCAACCGATATCCCGATTGCAGGAGACGTAAAGGAAGTTTTAACTCATTTGTTGCAACAGAACTTAACTGAAAAAGTAGATACAAGCGAATGGCAAGCTTTAACCCAAAGTCGCAAGAAACGTTATCCGTATGGTTACAAAGATTCAACAGAAGTGATAAAGCCACAAAAGGTCATTGAGATTATTGGCAAAATTACTCATGGTGATGCTTTAGTTGCTACAGATGTTGGACAACATCAGATGTGGACAGCGCAATATTATCCATTTAAACATCGCTATCAGATAGTTACTAGTGGTGGTCTTGGTACAATGGGATTCGGAATTCCGGCAGCAATTGGGGCACAGTTAGCTTTCCCAGATAAAACGGTAGTCTGTATTGTGGGTGATGGTGGTTTTCAAATGACGAACCAAGAACTAGCGATTTTACAAGAATATCAACTAAATGTAAAAATAGTTATCTTGAATAACGGAGTTTTAGGTATGGTTCACCAATGGCAAGAAAAATTCCATGGAGCCCGTTTTTCTCATTCTGAGTTTAATAGTCAACCGGATTTTATTAAGTTGGCTGAAGCGTATCATATTAATGGTGTTTTGTTGAAAAATCCAGCTACTCTGGAAGCAGATTTAACTGCAGCTTTTAATCAATCTGGTCCAGTTTTAATTGATATCCAGATTCCAGCAGATGAAGTTGTGTTGCCAATGGTTCCATCTGGTCAACCAAATCATGCAATGGAAGGGGTGGGGTAGATGCGTAGAGTCATTACAGCAACAGTCAAAGATGCAACAGGTGTCATGAATCGTTTTACAGGAGTGATTTCTCGCAGACAGTACAATGTTTCTAGTATTTCAGTTGGACGTACGATTGAGCCAGAAGTTTCAAGAATTACGATCGTGGTTGATATCGATACAGAAGATGAAGCGCAGCAAGTGATTAAACAATTAAATAAACAGATTGATGTTTTAAAAGTTAAAGATATTACAGATTGTCCACATTTAGAGCGTGAATTAGCGTTAATTAAAGTAACAGCTCCACTTGCTATTCGACCAGAAATCAATGCGATTTTAGAGCCTTTTAGAGGACAGATTATTGATGTTGGGACAGATAATGTTGTGGTTCAAGTAACTGGAACAAGCGAAAAAGTAGAAGGCTTTATTGACTTAATCGCCCCATATGGCATTTTACAAATTGCCCGAACAGGCGTAACCGGCTTCACTAGAAGTCCTAAAAAATAAGGAATAATGATTCAACCTATAAAAAAATAAAAACTTGGAGGAACAAACATATGACAAAAGTATACTATGATAACACGGTAACAGAGGACGCATTAAAAGGTAAAAAAATCGCTGTAGTTGGCTACGGTTCGCAAGGACATGCTCATTCACAAAACTTACGTGATAACGGGTATGATGTTGTGATTGGAATTCGTGAAGGAAAATCAGCTGAAGCCGCTCGTGAAGATGGTTTTACAGTTTTATCAGTAGCAGATGCAGCGAAGCAAAGCGATGTTATTATGGTACTTTTACCAGATGAGACACAAGGAGATATTTATGAAGCGGAGATTGCTCCCTATCTGGAAGCAGGCAATGCTTTAGTGTTTGCACATGGATTTAATATTCATTTTGGCGTAATTACTCCACCAAAAGACGTAGATGTTTTCTTAGTGGCACCAAAAGGACCAGGACATCTAGTTCGTCGTACATTTGTTGAAGGAGCAGCGGTACCAGCATTGTTTGCTGTTTATCAAGATGCAACAGGTCAAGCTCGTGAATTAGCTTTGTCCTATGCGAAAGGTATTGGCTCAACTCGTGCTGGTGTGTTAGAAACAACCTTTAAAGAAGAAACTGAAACAGATTTATTCGGCGAGCAAGCTGTTTTATGTGGTGGTGTAACTAGTTTGATCCAAGCAGGATTTGAAACATTAACAGAAGCAGGTTATCAACCAGAAGTTGCTTACTTTGAAGTATTGCATGAAATGAAACTAATCGTTGATTTAATGTATGAGGGCGGTATGGGCAAAATGCGTCATTCAATCTCAAATACAGCAGAATATGGGGACTATGTTTCTGGACCACGTGTAATTACTCCTGCAACAAAAGCAGCGATGAAAGAAGTGTTAACAGATATTCAAACAGGTGCATTTGCTAAAGCTTTTGTTGATGATAATAAAAATGGCTTTAAAGAATTTAAACAAATGCGTGCAGCAGGACAAGGTCACCAAATTGAAGAAGTTGGTGCGAAGTTACGTGAGATGATGCCATTTGTAAAACCGAATAACTAAGAAAAATTTTACTGAATTTTGTTTAGTCAGCAGCCTTTTCCTAGTAAAAAACAGGAGAAGGCTGTTCGCTACACAATCAACTAAACTATAAATAGAAAAGATGGTGGAATACATGAGTTATATTCAATTTTTTGATACAACATTGCGAGATGGAGAACAGACACCGGGAGTTAATTTTAACCAAAAAGAAAAAGTCCAAATTGCGCTGCAATTAGAAAAATGGGGTGTTGATGTGATCGAGGCTGGATTTCCAATCTCTTCAACAGGAGATTTTGAATCGGTTAGAGAAATTGCGAATACCTTACAAAAAGCAACTGTTTGTGGCTTAGCTCGCTGCGTTGAAGCAGATATTGATTGTGCTTATGAAGCTCTTAAGGGAGCCGTTTCACCACAAGTACATATCTTTTTAGCAACAAGTCCAGTTCATTTGGAATATAAATTAAAAATGAGCCAAGAAGAAGTTTTACAATCGATTGCTCATCATGTTACCTATGCAAGAAGTAAGTTCGAGAAAGTTCAATTCTCACCAGAAGATGCAACACGAACTGAATTAGACTTTTTAACAAAAGCGGTTCAAACGGCGATTGATGCGGGGGCAACGATTATTAATATTCCAGATACTGTTGGCTATACAAATCCAACTGAATTCGGGGCGTTATTCCGTCATTTAAGAGAGACAATTCCAGAATTTGATGAGGTTATTTTCTCTACTCATTGTCATGATGATTTAGGAATGTCAGTGGCCAATGCTTTGGCAGCAATTGAAAATGGAGCACGTCGAGTTGAGGGAACAATTAATGGGATTGGTGAGCGTGCTGGCAATACCTCATTAGAAGAAGTTGCCGTCGCATTGCATATTCGTCACGATTATTATCAGTCCGAAACGGGAATTACTCTTAATGAAACAAAACGAACCAGTGATTTGGTAAGTCGTCTTTCAGGAATGGCAGTGCCGAAAAATAAAGCAGTGATAGGTGCAAATGCATATGCCCATGAATCGGGTATCCATCAAGATGGCGTCTTAAAAAATCCAGACACCTATGAAATTATTACGCCAGCTTTAGTTGGTGTAGCAACAAATTCTTTGCCACTAGGGAAACTTTCTGGCAAGCATGCTTTTATTACTCGAATTGAGACAATGGGGTATCAACTATCTGAAGAGGATGCGAAAGCGGCCTTCAAACGATTTAAACAATTGGCTGATTTGAAGAAGCAAGTAACCGAAGAAGATTTACATGCGATTATTTTAGGACAAGTTGCAGAAGAGGGAACGAAGTATGAATTGACTCATTTGCAATTGCAATATATTTCTGGCGGCATTCAAGGAGCTATTGTGAGTATAGCTGGTGAACAAGAAGATACTATTCTTGAAGATGCTGCAACAGGTTCAGGAAGTATCGAAGCAATCTATAATACGATTGATCGAATTCTGAAAACAGATGTCGAATTAACTGATTATCGCATTCAAGCAATTACCAAAGGACAAGATGCTCAAGCTGAGGTTCATGCAACAGTTAAGGTCGAAAATGGTGAGTTTTTCCATGGAATTGGAATTGATTTTGATGTCTTAAATGCCTCGGCTAAGGCTTATTTACAAGCAAGTGGGAAAGCTAAAGATCAAAGTAGAGAAGAGGTGACCAAATAAATGGACTATCAAATTGTAGTATTATCAGGTGATGGGATTGGACCAGAGATTATGGCAGGTGGACTAGTTGCTTTACAAGCAATTGAAGAGGTTTTCCAACATCGTTTTCAAACAACAGACTACCCTTTTGGCGGAGCTGGGATCGATGCGGAAAATGATCCGTTGTCTTCAAGAACCTTGGCGGCTTGTCAAAAAGCGGATGCGATTTTGTTAGGTGCAATTGGCGGTCCAAAGTGGTCAAAAGCAGTGAAAACTCCTGAAATGGGGCTATTACAATTACGAAAAGCGCTAGGTTTATTTGCTAATATTCGCCCGATTCAAGTGCCGGATAGTATTGCACATCTATCGCCTTTAAAAGCTGAGATTGTTAGTGGTAGTGATTTTGTTGTGGTACGTGAATTGACTGGAGGTATCTACTTTGGTGAACCTAGGCATTGGAATGATAAAGAAGCCTTAGATTCGCTCGTTTATACTCGTGAAGAGATTCGCCGTATTTGTGTGCAGGCCTTTGAATTGGCTAACAAGCGTAAGAAAAAGATTACTTCTATTGATAAAGCGAATGTTTTATCTTCTAGTAAATTGTGGCGTAAAGTCGTTGAAGAGGTAGCATTAGATTATCCAGAAGTAACGTTGGAACATCTCTATGTAGATGCAGCAGCGATGTTATTAATTCAAAAGCCAACTAGTTTTGATGTGATGGTAACAGAGAATTTATTCGGTGATATATTAAGTGATGAAGCTTCGGTTATTACGGGTTCTTTAGGGATGTTGCCATCGGCTAGTCACGGTGTAAATGGCCCTTCTGTATATGAGCCAATTCATGGATCAGCTCCTGATATTGCTGGAAAAAATTGTGCCAATCCCATGTCGATGATTTTATCAGTGGCGATGATGTTACGCGAAAGCTTTTCTTTAGAACAGGAAGCCGCAGCAATTGAGGCTGCAAGTAACCGTGTGATGGAAGCAGGCATTTTAACTACTGATTTAGGCGGGACGGCAACAACAACGGAATTCACAGAAGCGGTGAGACAAGAAATTATTAAAGGAGGTCGAGGATAATGGGAAAAACGATGTTTGATAAGTTGTGGGATCGTCATGTTATTTATGGAGAAGTTGGTGAACCGCAATTATTATATGTTGATTTGCATTTGATTCATGAAGTGACCTCACCTCAAGGCTTTGAGGGGCTTAGAGTAGAAGGCAGAACGGTTCGTCGTCCTGATAAAACTTATGGGACGCTAGATCATAATGTTCCAACAGAGGATATTTTTAATATTCAAGATTTAGTTGCAAAAAAGCAAATTGAAGCTTTGCAAAAAAATTGTGCTGAATTTGGAATTACTTTAGCAGATAATGGTAGTGAAAATCAAGGGATTGTGCATATGGTAGGACCAGAAACAGGCTTGACTCAACCAGGGAAATTGATTGTGTGTGGAGATTCTCATACGGCTACTCATGGTGCTTTTGGAGCGATTGGTTTTGGAATTGGTAGTAGCGAAGTAGAGCATGTGCTAGCGACTCAATCGATTTGGCAACAAAAACCAAAAACGATGGGAATCGAGATTACTGGAAAGTTGCCTCGTGGCGTTTATGCAAAAGATATTATTTTGCATTTGATTGCGACGTATGGCGTTGCTTTTGGAACGGGATATGCAGTTGAATATTATGGTGAAACTATTGAGAATATGACAATGGAAGAACGAATGACCATTTGTAATATGGCAATTGAAGGTGGCGCAAAAATGGGCATGATGGCACCTGATGAAACTACGTATGAGTATATTCGAGGACGGGAATACGCACCAGGAAACTTTGAGAAAGCTGTTGCTGATTGGAAGACTTTACCAAGTGATTCAGATGCTCTCTATGATTTAGATATTAAAATGGATGCTTCTAAGCTAGCACCGTATGTAACTTGGGGAACGAATCCAGAGATGGGAGTACCTTTTACAGAGGAGTTTCCAGTAATTGAAAATATGAATCATGAACGTGCTTATCGTTATATGGGGTTAGAACCAGGACAAAAAGCTGAGGAAATAGAACTAGGTTATGTTTTTATTGGATCGTGTACAAATGGTCGCTTGTCTGATTTGCAAGAGGCAGCTCGTTTCGTTGTTGGTCAGCAAGTTAAAGAAGGCATTCGGGCGATGGTTGTTCCAGGTTCTAGGCAAGTAAAATTTGCTGCTGAAAAAATTGGATTGGATCAGATTTTTAAAGATGCAGGGTTTGAGTGGCGCGAACCTGGATGTTCTATGTGTTTGGGAATGAATCCTGATCAAGTTCCCGATGGTGTCCACTGTGCATCTACATCAAATCGTAATTTTGAAGGACGACAAGGAAAAGGCGCTCGTACTCATCTTGTAAGTCCCGCGATGGCCGCTGCTGCTGCGATTCATGGTCATTTTATTGATGTGAGACAGGAGGTTGAAATTTATGGAAGCCATTAAAGTTCATGAAGGTCAGATTGTTGCATTGATGAATGACAACATTGACACCGATCAAATTATTCCAAAAGCATTTTTAAAACGAATTGAAAAAACCGGATTTGGTGAATTTTTATTTGATGAATGGCGCTATTTACCAGACCGTTCGTTAAATCCGGATTTTGCATTAAACGATCCTGAACGTCAAGATGCGACTATTCTAATTACTGGTGAGAATTTTGGCTGTGGTTCTTCTCGAGAACATGCAGCTTGGGCCTTGTTAGATTACCGTTTTCGTGTAATTATTGCAGGCGGATATAGCGATATTTTTTATATGAATTGTACGAAGAATGGTGTTTTACCGATTCAATTGCCACAGAAAGTTCGGCTGGAGTTGGCGAATTTAACACCATCCGAGACCGTGACCATTGATTTGCCGAATCAGTTAGTGAAGAGTCCTGTGGGTGATTTTCCATTTGAAATTGATGCCGTCTGGAAACACAAATTTATTCATGGCTTAGATGATATTGGAATTACATTGGGAAGTCATCAGGAAGCACTCCAAAAATATGAAGATAAATACGATTATCAATATAGTTGAAAAGTAAAAAGGGGATGTCTATGTGAGTGAAAGTCAATTAGTTACAAAGAAAGAGGTGCTAAAAGCTAGAGAAGTTTTACGTTCTGTTGTGAAAGAAACACCTTTGGAAAAAGATTTATATTTATCTGAGAAATATGATTGTACGGTTTATTTGAAACGGGAAGATTTACAATGGGTACGTTCTTTTAAGTTGAGAGGAGCATATTATGCGATTTCACAATTGAATGAAATTCAGTTAGTTAATGGGGTAGTTTGTGCAAGCGCTGGAAATCATGCTCAGGGAGTGGCCTTTACTTGTGCCAAACTAAATATTCCAGCAACGATTTTCATGCCGACGACGACACCGCAGCAAAAACAAAATCAGGTGAAATTTTTCGGTAAGGATAAGGTGACGATTATCTTAACTGGAGATACATTTGATGAATGTTCTAAAGAAGCGATTGCCTATTCTGAAAAGATGAATTGTGCTTTTATTCATCCATTTGAAGATCGCCATACAATAGCTGGGCAGGGAACCATTGCTGTTGAAGTATTTGATGAATTGGCTAAGGAAGATGTTAAACTGGATTATTTATTTGCAGCAATCGGTGGAGGCGGCTTAATCTCAGGTCTATTAAGTTATACCGATGAGGTAAGCCCAACGACTAAGATTGTTGGCGTTGAGCCTAGTGGAGCAGCATCTATGGCGAAGTCTTTAGAAGCTGGTGAAGTCGTTTCTTTAGATAATATAGATAAATTTGTTGATGGTGCTTCGGTAGGAAGGGTTGGTGGTTTGAATTACCAACATTGTGTGGAGCTTGTTCATGATGTGATTGATGTTGAAGAGGGCTTAGTTTGCTCGACTATTCTTGATATGTATACAAAGCAAGCAATTGTAGCAGAACCAGCAGGAGCATTGTCAGTAGCCGCGTTAGAACCGTATCGTGAAGAAATTAAAGGGAAAACAGTTGTTTGTATTATTAGTGGCGGTAATAATGATATCAACCGGATGCAAGAAATCGAGGAACGTTCTTTGTTATTTGAAGGATTGAAATTGTACTTCTTAGTGAATTTTCCACAGCGTCCGGGAGCATTAAAAGAATTTGTTAGTGATGTTTTAGGTCCCAATGATGATATTACAAAGTTTGAATATACAAAAAAAGTCAATCGTGGAAGTGGACCAGTTGTTATTGGAGTTTTACTGAAATATAAGGAAGACTCAGCTGGGTTAATTGAACGTTTAACAGTGTTTGATCCAACGTATATTTCAATTAATGACAATCAAATGCTCTACACATTGCTTGTATAGGCTTATTTGTCTGAATAAAGGCTAGAGACAATTTTATTATTGTTTCTAGTTTTATTTTTTGCCGATTTAGTGTAAAGTAACTATATGGAAATCAAGGATGAGTAAGGAGAGGTTTGTGCAAAATGAAGGATCAAAATGAATTAGAAAAATATAAAAAATCAGCTAAGAAATTAACATTATTTGGAGCGGTTTTATTATCGATTACTACGTTATTATCTGTATTGCAAGTTGTATATTTGATTGCATTAAGAAATACCGATTTATCTAAGATTAAAGAATTGACGGATGAACAGGCAGCAAATATCAAATCTTCAGTTACAAATTCAACAATTTTATTTTTTGGAGCAGTTGCTTTAGTATACTTACTCTTTACAGTATGCATGTATGTATTTAGCTCTAGAATCAAAAAAGATCTTAAGATTTCTGTGATTCCCTATTATGGAGCGATTGTTTTAGTAATGTATTCATTTTTACAAAGCGCTTTGGCTGTTAACTTATTTAATGCGGTCTTATATCTGATTACAGGTGTTGTAACAGGAATTGCCTTAGTGTTTGTTTATCAAGTTCGAAAAATGTAATGAAATTGTTTCACGGGAAACAGTTAAATAAAAACGTCTGAAGTCCATTTTACTAGTGGACCTTCAGACGCTAATTTTTTATGTTTATTTGTGTGTAAATGTAATTTCTGGTGAAGCAAAATCTTTATTTTTAAGCATTAAATCTTTACCTTGAAGAGTAAAATTGAAATTTGTTAAGCGATAATTAAAGTAAGAGTCTACATCGATCTCAGCAAATGCAGCTTTGTAAGCCTCTTTTGTATAAGTTAGAACAAGTTCTTTTTTAGTTTCACTTTTCACTTTTACTTGGTCAGTTAAGCTTTTGAATTCTTTGATCTGTTCATCTTTAATTATTGTTTTATCTAAAACAATAGACACAGTTGTATCTTTAACATCGTATTGATTGATTCCTTTGCGATTCAATGTACTAGTGAAGACTAAATCCATACCTTTGATCCCATTCATATCAACAAAACTAAATTTTGATTCAGAACCTTTATTGACAATTTGGAAAGTACCCGCAGTGTTTGTACCATTCCATGTTCCGCCAATCTTACTGTAAAATGGAAATACATAATAGCCAAAAATTAAGACAGCGACAATCATAATACCAAGTAAACTATATAGGATTTTGCCCATATGTTTGGCAATTTTTCCTTTAGGTTCTTCGTCTTCAAAGTCTTCAGGCTCAAAATCGCCATCATCAAGAATTGCTAACTCTTCATCAGTTAATTCTTCATCTAAATCAAGATCGGTATCAGTAGCTTCGACAGTATCTGCCGAGTTAGCGTCTTCAGCAATAATAACGACATCTTCAAGGCTCTCTTTTGTTTCTGATGTAGGAGCTGTTTCAGAAGTTGGATTCTCAGTGTCATTTTGTGTCGCTTTTTCTTCAGTTATCTCTAATTCTTCAGGTGTGTTTTTTTCAGTCATTGTGTGTGTGATTCCTTCCCTATTTTTAATTTTATACAAACAACAAGTCTCGCTATCCATGTTTAAACTCCAATAAAATGGATTAATTTTTTAGAGTTTTACTAAATTTCTGATCAATATGTAAATCGTATTGTACAGACTCTAAGCTCTATTATATAACATTTTTCTTAGTTTTGGCGTATTTAATTTTTACTTCAAAGAGCGAAATTTAGAAAAAATAAGAATTTTTAAAAGTAAAAGGAAGTTTAATCATTTAATGAAATAAATGATGTTGTTTTTTTATTAATGATAACATGAAGTTTATAAAGGTTTGGATTGATACGTTTGATAAAAACGTTGTTTTTTTATCAAGGGAATCCCAGTCTGAATACTTCTTAATTAAATTGTGACAATTAAGAAAAAAACTTAAAAAAAAGCATCATTGTACTAATTAAATAGACAAAGGGGATATTGAAAAATAAAAATTAAAGGATTTTAAGGATGATTGACAAAGAGCATTTTGAAGAGTATCCTTGAAAAGAAAGCTATATTTTAAAAGGTTTTAGCAAAATAAATAGATTCATATAAATGATTCGGTGCTTAGCTCAATTCTAGTTTTTCTAGGAGTTGAATTAAGTACTTTTTACTTAGTTTATTGTAGTTGGAGGAAGTTGGAACATGTTAGATTTAACAAAATTTAAAATTGGGTTACGTACGTTAAAAACAGGAATTAGTGTTTTTTTATGTATGCTTATTTTTACTGTATTTGATCGAGGAACACCAATTGTCGCTACGTTAACAGCGGTATTTGCGTTGCGTGAAGATATGAATAATACTCTGAAATTTGGTCGACATCGAATTGTTGGAAATACCTTTGGTGCCATTTTTGCTGTGATTGTTATTTTATTGTATGAATGGATCGGCAATGTGGTGGTGGTACAGTTAGTTGCAATTCCAATCTTAATGATGGTAATGATTACGTTTTGCGTAGCCACTGGACATCAAGAAGGCGTTGTTGGAGCATGTGGAACCTTTTTAACGATTATCTTTATGATTCCTGAGAATGAATCTTTTGGGTATGCTCTACAACGGGTAGTCGATACATTTATTGGCACAGGGATTGCATTAAGTGTGAACCATTTGATTCGACCAAAAAAAGAAATAGTTTCATTAGAAGAATGAAAAGTCCTTTAAAAGGGCTTTTTTTCTTTCAAAAATTGACAATTTATTTATATAATGTTATGACATTAATATCAAAGATAAAAGGAGTGTAACGATTAAATGAAAATAAATAACCAAAATACATCCCCATTGTATGCCCAGATTGCGCAGGAGTTACGCTTGAATATTCAAACAGAAAAATGGCAGGAAGGCGATCGAATTCCAACTGAAATGGAATTATGTGAGATTTATCATGTGAGTCGAATTACGATTCGCAAAGCAATTGATGAGTTAGTAAAAGAGAATTTATTGTATCGTGAGCGGGCAAAAGGTACTTTTGTGAGGAAAATGACTCAAGAAGAGGATGAACATTTCACGATTGTTAAAGGTTTTACACAAGAACTACAGGAGCGAGGGAAATTAGCGAAAACAATCTATGTAGAAGTTGAGCGTTCTCATGCAGATAAAAGGTTAGCTAAATTTTTGAACATCCGAATTGGCGAAGAAATTCTAATTTTGAAACGGATTCGTGGTGATGAGAAATCAGTGTTTGCTTATTTTGTTACCTATGTGGCATACAATCAAGTATACTCATTAAATGCAAAAGATTATTATAGTTCTTTTTACGCCTATTTAAAAAAATTAGGAATTGTTGTGAATCAAGAACGTGAATACATTGAAGCCGTTTCTCCAAATCGTGCTATTCAAAAGCGATTAAAGATTAAAGAATCTCAACCTGTTTTAAAAAGAGTCCGTTTTACTTCTCAAGTAAGTCAGAATTTTTATGAATATACAGAATGTTTTTATATTGGCAGTAAATATCGCTATTATTTAGATTTTTCCTAAAATTAAAAACAAGACAAAGTGAGATAAGTCCTTATTTGATAGCGCTTTAAAAAGAACAATTCAGCCAGTTTTCTTGTGCTATAATACATCATAAGGTCATAACAAATAGATATTATGATGATTGTATAGGGAGGTTTTGTTTTGTATAATTCGTTTCCAGAAATTAATATAAAAAACTATCAAGAGGTTTTACAGGGCTATGAATCAATTATTCAAAAAATAAAACTAGAGTTTAAAAAAGCAAGTATGAATGTTATAACAATAGAATGTTATCCTACAACGAATGAAAAAGAACTTTTGGAAAATTTGATTCAGCCGTTGAAGGCAGATTATGTGATTCATGCGGATGATTTTTTCTTTTCTGCAACAGAAATTACAAACCAGATTCAAGAAAATCTAACGGAGGATCGTATTTTTGGGGTAATGAGTCATCAGAATATGGCTGATTTTATTGATTATGAGAAATATACTGAATTCTTTGAAAAAGTGATGCTCAATAAAGAACAAGATAAGAAAGTTGTTATTTATGGTGTTGGAGCATCGTTATTATATGATTTAGATGTCGTGATTTATGCCGATTTAGCTCGATGGGAAGTACAAAACCGTTATCGTTCTGGTGTATTTAGTAATTGGAAAGCTGATAATTATGGTGAAGATTCGTTGCGTATGGTAAAACGAGGTTATTTTTTTGAATGGCCAGTTGCAGATCGTTTAAAGAGAGCTTTATTTGATAAAGTTGATTACTTTTTAGATATGCACCAAGAAGGGCAGCCAATCATGGTTGATGCCAGTAGTTATCAAAAAGCTTTAGAACAAGTAGTTCAGCAACCATTTCGCTTAGTTCCTTATTTTGATCCAGGTGTTTGGGGAGGAACATGGATGCAGAAAAATTTAGGGATTGATCAAGATAAACCCAATTTAGCTTGGGGATTTGATGGAGTTCCAGAAGAAAATAGTTTGTATTTGAAATTCGGTTCGGCACGAATGGAGATACCAGCGAATAATGTTGTCTTTAGTCATCCAATTCCATTATTAGGTCAACGTGTTTATGGGCGTTTTGGAGCAGAATTTCCCATTCGTTTTGATTTCCTAGATACGGTGGGTGGCGGTAATTTAAGTTTACAAGTGCATCCACTAACAGGGTATGCACAGGAAGTTTTTGATAGTCATTATACACAAGATGAAAGCTATTATATTCTAGAAGCTGAAGAAGATGCGACAATTTATTTAGGTTTAAAGAATGGAACAGATAAGGACGAATTAATGACAGCTTTGAGCCAAGCTGAATTGGGAGAAACTTCTTTTCCAGATGAAAAATACATTTATCAGCGGAAGGTAGAAAAACATGATCATTATTCTATTCCAGCAGGGACGATTCATTGTGGTGGAAGCAATGCTGTCGTGTTAGAAATTAGTGCAACGCCTAATCGTTTTACATTTAAGTTATGGGATTGGGGACGTTTAGGATTAGATGGCTTGCCACGTCCAGTTCATTTAGATCATGGAAGCGCTAATATTATTGCTGATCGAGATGCGAATTGGGTAGAACGCGAACTTGTAAATCCGTTTGAAATCATTGCTGAGGGGAAAAAGTGGGTAGAAGAACGAACAGGTTTACATGAAACGGAATTTATTGAGACAAGACGACATACTTTTTCTGGAGATGTTATTCATGAGACTCATGGAAGTGTCAACGTATTGAATTTGGTTGAAGGTGAGGAAGCCGTTGTTGAAAGCTTGGCTGGTGAATTTGAACCATTCGTTATTCACTTTGGTGAGACCTTTATTATTCCGGAAATGATTAAAGAATATCGGATTAAGCCTTATGGTAAAAGTATTGGGAAAGAATTAAAAACTATAAAAGCTTTTGTTCGTTAATGAAATATAGTCAATACAGGAGGTCCAGTTGTGAAAAAACAATACGCTTTGTGTTTGGATGTTGGGGGTACAGAGATTAAAGTAAACCTTCTTGAATCAACAGGAGAGACATATTGGTCACAGGCAAAGACGTACCCTGCCCATGCAACAGAAAATAAAGAAGCAATTTTAGCTAATTTCAAGAACATTATCGTAACCCATTTAAAACAAATCAAGGAACTTGAAGTAGAGCTAAGTGGGATTGGCTTGGCTTTTCCAGGACCTTTTAATTATGAGATGGGTTGGAGTGAGATGCTGGGGTTACGAAAATACGATGCAATCTATCGTGTGAATTTATCAGAATTGATTAAAAGCTGGTTGTTGGAGCTAAATTTTCCAGTGGATATACCACTTGTTTTTGAAAATGACGCCTTAACATTTGCTATGGGAGAAGCTATTTTTGGACAAGCAAATGAAGCTAAAAAAGCCATTTTTCTCACATTAGGAACAGGTTGTGGGTCCGCTTTTATTGAGGATGGTCAGTTTGTCAAAAATAACTATGGATTGGGTGAAACTGGAATGATTTATCAAGATCCATTACTGGATAAAACAGTAGATGATTATGTCTCTAAGGCAGGATTAAATCAACTGACAATTCAAGCTGGTTTTGGTGATTTAGATGGTTATGAATTGTCTTTGGCAGCAGCAGAAGGAAGCCTAGAAGCACAGATAGTCTTTCAAGAATTTGGTCTGTTAATTGGTCAGGCACTCAAAAAATATGTAGCAGTATTTCAACCAGATTGTTTAGTTTTTGGAGGGCAGATTAGTAAAAGTTTAAAATGGATCAAGCCAGGAATTACAGCAAGTTTATCTCAAGAAATAGCTATTTTCCAAAGCCAAGATACAACGTTAAGTACGCTTAAAGGTCTCACTTATTTATTAAAAAATAACGATTCTCGGAGGAATTCAGATGCAGAAAAAGTGGAAGTTGTATTTAATTAATCATTCTCATACGGACATTGGGTATACAGATCGCCAAGAAAAAATTGAACGTTATCATGTTGATTTTATTAAACAAGCAATAGATATTTTAGATGATATTGAATCAGGAGTCAAAAAAGAATGGCAGGGGTACAAATGGACCTGTGAAAATTATTGGCAAGTAGAGAATTTTTATGCAAATGCAAATGAGGAATATCGTCAAAAGTTTGAAAAATATACCAAATTAGGTCTAATTGATATTTCTTTAAATTATTTAAATATGACAGAGTTAGTTGATGAAACAATCTTAAACAAGATGTTAAAAAGAGGACGAGATTATGCAGATCATCATCAAGTGTCTTTAGATTCAGGTATGACGGCTGATATTAATGGATTTGCTTGGGGTTATAGTGAAGCGTTGTATCAAAACGGCATCCAAAATCTATTTTCTTGTTTGCATGCACACCATGGTATTCAACCGCTATATACGAAGCAACGCCCATTCTGGTGGCAGTCTCCTCAAGGGAATAAGATCTTGGTCTGGAACGGTGAGCATTACCAGCTTGGGAATGAATTTTTATTGATTCCAAATACAAGAATGTCTTACCATATTCAGGATGAATTTGTAAATGATCCTTATACAGATCAATTTGAAATTACTGAAAATCGTATTTATCGTTATTTAGATAATCTTGAAAAAGAAGGCTATGAATATGACTTTGTGCCAGCAATGATCTCTGGTTTAATGTCAGATAATGCAGCACCTAATGGACATTTGATGGAAACTATTATGCGCTGGAATCAAAAACATGGAGATAACGTTGAAATTGAATTAACAACACTAACACACTTTTTTGATGTGCTACGTCAACAAAATGATAGCGCTATCCCGACCTATTCGGGCGATTGGGCAGATTGGTGGGCAGATGGAGTCGGATCAACACCAGCACCAACTAAAATTTATCGTGAAGCTCAACGAAAATATCAATTATCACAAAAATTAGATCCAGATATGCAATTAGGTAAATCAGAATTAGTGAAACAAGCAGAGGAACAATTAATGATGTATGCCGAACATACGTGGGGTTTTTCATCGTCTGTTTCAGAACCTTGGAATACTTTAGTAAATGATTTAGATTTTCGTAAGGCAGCTTATGCGGTTAATGGCAACCAAGCTATTTCTCGCAATTTAGATGAAGTTTTAAGTAAGTTAGGCGAGGTATCGATTCGACCTAATCGTGAAAAATTATTTAAAATAATAAATCCTCATGGGAATAAAATTACGGATCAGGCAAAGATTTATATTGAATATTGGGAAGATGTTGAAGGAGATTTCTTTGGAACGAAGTTAGATGGATTTATTGAAGTAGTAGAAGTGAAAAGTGGTCGGATTTTGGCTTCACAGGTGGCTAGAACAGCTCGAGCAATGGAAATTGAATTTATCATTGAGCTAGCAGCTCATGAGGAAAGAATTGTGAAAGTTCGCCGAGTGCAGGCTATTCCAGCAAGAACGGCGGAAAGTTATGCTCATGTTGGTTCTGAAGGTGTTGAAGATTTAGCGAGCTATGCTGGATATCAAGCTCCAAATAACACATATTTAGTGGAAACAGATGCCTATCGAATTGAGCTGGATCATCAAGTGGGTATTAAAAGCTTAGTAGACAAGCAGAATAATCAAGAATTAATTCATGCCGATGTAGAATATGCGCCGTTTGTAGGAGTTTACGAGAAGACCCCTGTTAAAACAGATCCCTGTGACGAGCGTCGTCGAATGGGACGTAATCGTAAAGGTCGAATAACAGAACGTAGCAGTGCTAAATTAACCAATGTTGAAAAAATTGCAGATGGTTCAGTTTATACAACGATTAAGCTAGATTATCAATTAACTGGAACGAATTTGTATAGTGTTCTTTTAAAAGTATATAAAACTATTCCTAAAATTGCAGCAACAGTACGGATTCAAAAGCAAAATGAATGGGCACCTGAAAATCTTTATATCCCACTACCATTTAGTTTAGGTGATGAAAGTGAATTATTTATTGAAAAAACTGGAGCAGTCTTACGACCCGGAATTGATCAATTACCAGGAACAAACACTGATTTTTATTCACTACAAAGTGGTTTAGCCTTTAAAAAAGACAATCAAGCTTTGTTGGTAGCAATTCAAGATACACCGCTGATTACATTAGGTAATTTAGAGCATCATTTAATTGAATTGAGTGGAGCACAAACGCATCAGAAAAATCATGAATTGGTTTATTCTTGGGTGATGAATAATTTTTGGGAAACGAATTTTAAAGTTGATTTATCAGGATTCTATGAATTTGACTATCAATTATATGCTACCAATCAGTTAAAAACAGAACAACAAATGCTGGAAAAATGTCAGGAATTAAATGAAGGGCTGCTGGCTTTTCCGATTTAAGAACCTAATGATGCTAAAAATAAAAAAGGAGTGCAAATAATGACAAAGAAGATGCACATTATTTTTAAAACCCACTTGGATATTGGGTTTACTGATTTGGCAGAAAATGTTATTGAAGGTTATTTTACTGATTTTATTCCCAGAGCATTAGAGTTAGGCGAACAATTATCGGGAAAATTCATTTGGACAACTGGATCTTGGCTGATTGATGCTTATTTAAGTAGTCCTGAGGTAGCTGATCATGATAAGAAAAGAATGGAAGCCGCTATTGAAGCAGGAACAATTGTCTGGCATGGTCTGCCAGTTACAACTCATACTGAATTAATGGATTCAGAGTTATTTAATTATGGATTGTCTCTTTCTAAAAAGTTAGATAAGCGCTATGGAAAGACAACAACTGCAGCTAAAATGACTGACGTTCCAGGACATACAATTGGAATGGTACCATTGTTAGCGAAAGCGGGTATAAACTATCTGCATATTGGCGTCAATGCTAGCTCGGCAATTCCTAATGTGCCAGAATTATTTTTATGGAGAGCTAAGGATGGTTCGGAGATTGTTGTTCAGTATGCACCCGATTATGGCGCGACTTTTCAACGAGAAGGCTGGGATGATTTATTGTATTTTGCTCATAGCCATGATAATTTTGGACCTCCTAAAAATGAAGCAGAGATTATAGCGTTGTATCAACGATTAGAGAAGGAGTATCCTGACGTGGAATTGGTAGCGTTAAGCTTAGAGGCTTTTGCTGAAGTGGCTTGGAATAAACGTAGCGAATTGCCAGTGATTGAAGAGGAAATTGGCGATTCATGGATTCATGGAGTGGGATCGGATCCGAAGAAAATTGCTGAATATGAAATTTTATTAGACTTGCGTAGACAGTGGTTGGCAGAGGGTAGTATGGAACGAGAAAGCCAAGAATATACAGACTTCTCCAAACATTTATTGCTTGTACCAGAGCATACATGGGGTGGGAATGGCAATGTCTTTCTACCCGATTATCGGAATTATTTAATCGATGATTTTGCTGATGCACGAGAGAGGGATCAGATTACGTTTAACCAAAAACGTGAAACGATGGATTTTGCTGATTTGATGGCGGGTATTAGTACAAATATCAATCAAGAAGATTTGAAAAATAAACGTTCATATCAATTATATGAAGCATCGTGGGAGGAGCAAAGAGCGTATATTCAGCAGGCAATATCTGTGCTTTCGCCAAAACACCAAACTCAGGTTAAGGAGTGTTTGGTAAAATTTAATGAGCCAATTCATCCAATTGGTGAGAGTCCTTCAATCCTGATTGGCAAAACGTATCAATTTGGCTTAGTTCAGTTATCTTTTAGTGAAACTGGTGGGATTCAGAAGTTGCAGATAAATCAAAAGGACTTATTAGAATCGGGAAAAGAGTTTGGAAAATTTTCATATGAACGATTTGATTTTGTAGATTATACTCGTTTTCTAAGTCAATATAGCCGATTAAATCAACAGACAAGTAGCTGGGCTTTAGTTGATTTTGCTAAACGAGGAATTGAGGCCTATCCATCGATTCGCCATGAATTGCTTCAGCCTTATATTTTAAAATCAAGAATTGTTGAGAACGAGAATGCAGCCTTAATTGAGTTTGATTTGAAATTTGAGGAATCAGCGGAACAGAATTATGGATTGCCAAAGGAAATTCGCTTAAGTTATGAGGTTGATTACGCAGGGAATCGAATTAGTGGGCAGTTAAAATGGCAAGATAAAAAAGCCAATCGTATGCCAGAAGCCTATTGGTTGGAGACAAGTTTAACTGTAGCGAATCCTTTTCGCTGGCAGATGCATAAGCTAGATGAGCCGATTTCACCATATAATGTAGTAGAAAATGGCAATCGCAATATGCACGCGCTGTCTCATCAGGGTTTGACATATCAAGGAATAGAAGGGAATTTGGCGATTACTAGCTTAGAAGCGCCGTTGTTTTCATTTGGTCGCCGTTCACTACTTCATTTTGATAACAAACAACCTTCTTTGAATCAAAATATATATTTGAATTTATATAATAATATATGGGGAACTAATTTTACTGCTTGGTTTGAAGGAGATATGCTTTATCATTTTGATGTCTACCTTGAGTGCAATGAGTAAGTTTGAATTTGAAAAAGCCAATTCAATTATATGAATTGGTTTTTTATTTATTAAAAATATAATTAAAAATAAGTTGTGTTTTTCAACCAAACTAGTTTATAGAATTCTTAAAATAGTGATTTTTATTCGTTACTTAATTAGATGAAAGATGGATTTTTTTAATTTTTAAAGAATCATTTTTATAACTTACATTTGATGATTTCCAATGTTTTTCCGTAGTGAATTGTATCGAAAATCAATTTGATACATCATTTTTTTATTCATTAAAATTAAAATAACGTGTTTTTAAAAACGTAAAACAAATTAATTATAATAATGGTGATGATTTTTATTATAATAGTAGGTTGGAAAATTGTGAAGAGTATTCAGAAAAAAGAACTGTTAAAAGTCCACGTATTGAAAAATACTTAAAATTCAATTATGAAAATATTAAAACAGTAACCTCAACAGAAAAGTAAGTCATCAACTAAATAGTAAACGAACACTTAGCAAACTCTATTATGTTTATTTCTAGACTAAAACAAAAAGTCACTACAAACTCAGATTGAGAGTTGTAGTGACTTTTTATCTAGTTAATTAAAAAGTCCTGTTATCCAGCTGACAAAATTATTCCAGCCATTTTGAACAGTTTGCATAAAGCCTTTCGCTTCTTCTGAGCTAAGGGTATCACGAGCATTTCCTAACCAGTTTTTTGCATTATTCATAACATCGGTGCCTAATTTATCTAGCTGACTAATTAATTCTTTATTGTCAATCGCTGGTGAGTTCTGGAAGCGAATCATAAAATCAACGATTTGTGTTTTTTGTTCAGGTGTCACAACTTGTTCTAAACTGTTATTTTTAAGTGCTTCATCAACAATTTTTTGAACATCTTCCTTAGTGGCAAGTTGATCTTGTTTTTCACGAATTTTGGCTAATTCTGATTTTATTTCAGCAAAAGCCACATTCAAATTAGCATCACTAAACTTAGAATCACCTTTATTTTCTTCCGAAATAGTTGAAATAACGCCCAGCTCTTCTTGACCAACAGCAATTGCTTCTTTATTTAGACCTTCACCATTTTGATCAAATGCCATAAAAACACCAGCTAATGCACCTTCTCCTGTAACTGGAACCGCAGAAGCAACTTTGATGTTCGCATCAGTAACGCCAGCTGTAATACTGGCATTGCGATACTGTTCTGTTGTAATTAAGGTAATATTTTTAGGCGTCACAACCTCAACTTTAACTCCGTCACCAGCAGAAGTCCGCTGAATCAGTGAGCTAGAAAATACTTGTGAATTAGGATCATTACTTCCTTGTAAGTATTTACCAATTACGGTACCGTCCACCACAAACTCATCTACTTGATCCTCTTTTTGAATTCCTAACAAATTACGAGTTTCTTGGATTTGGGCATCACTTAAACTAATCCCTCTAGTAAAAGCAGGCTTTCCCCATTTTTCATTAATTGGTGTTTGTGCAAATGCTGATGCAGCTCCTAATAAACTTCCAGCAGTAAGAATTCCCACTGCGCTAGCCAGCAGTATTTTTTTTATCGTCATGATAGGTTATGCTCCTTTAATTGAAAGTTAGTGCTTTACTCTATCTATATTGTAACAAGATTCAGTAAGTTGCTACAACTAAATAAGCCATTTCTTATCTTTTTTAAGGGAAACTTAGGAATTGAAATCCCCGATTTAAAGCAGTTCTTTAGCCAATAAACGATACGCATCTAAGCGTTTTTCCTGACTATGAGTGATACTAACAATCATCGCTTCTTGAAATCCATAATAAGTCGCTTCCTGTTCTAGCTGACGAGCGACCATTTTTTTTGTACCAACTAAATGAATTTTGCGATTTTCTTGAATCTTCATTTTATCTATTTCCGTAAGGCTGACATTTTGTGCTTCCTCAGGCGTTAAGAATTCAGGTCGTTGCCCTTTCATCATCCATAAACGTTGCAAATCTGCTGGACCCGCTTCAAATTCAGCTTCCTCTAAACTATCTGCAACAGTAACTAGATAAGCTACATTGATTTCGGGTTTTTCCATAAAATACGAAGGAACAAAGCGATCTTTATACAAATCTAAAACGTCCTTCGTCATCGAACCACTGAAGAACTGTGCAAATGAATAACCTAATCCCATCCGCGCTGCTTCCAAAGCGCTATCGCCACTAGAGCCTAATAACCAAGCCTCTGGTAATGCAACTTGAGCAGGAGCTGCAATCGTTGGTTGAAAAATTTCGTCAGCTGGAATCTTATCGTTAATTAAAGCTAACGTTGTCTCTAATTTTTCATAAAGTTTGCGAATATTTGGGCGCTTTGATTCAGCTAATGCATAAATCGCATTCATATCACCACCAGGAGCTCGACCTGCTCCAAAGTCAATACGACCAGGATTTAAAGCACTTAACGTTTTAAAAGTCTCTGCTAATTTTAAAGGCGAATAATGCATAATCATAGTTCCGCCAGTCCCTAAACGGATATTTTTCGTTAAAGAAGAAAGATAGGCAATCAGAATTTCTGGAGCAGAGCTGGCAAATGAATTAGCACCGTGGTGTTCTGCAAACCAGATTCGATAATAACCTAATTCATCAGCTAATAAAGCGAGTTCCTTTGCTTTTAATAAAGCGTCAACCGGGGTATTTCCTTTCGTAACAGGTGCTTGATCTAATACACTTAATCTCATAAGTAGCCTCCTAAGTAATCTTTGCTTATTTTAAATAAGTACAATCTTCATTATAAACTTTAATTTTAATTGATGCTACTTTACCGCTTGTTTCGGCATTTATTATTAGACAAATAGAATGATAAATAGTAGGATAAAATCAGTTATTGATAGTAAAGCTAGTCACTTTTAAAATTAGAAGGGAGTTTTTTAGATGTTCAGTCAAGATCAATCAATTTATACGTTTTTAACTTTTCCAGGAACTGCGGAAGCAGCACTTCATTTTTATACGTCATTATTTGAAGATTCAGAGATTTTAACGATAGGTTATTTTAAAGAAGGTCAGCCTGGTGAAGTTGGCAAAGTGATGAATGCTCAGTTTAATATAAAAGGTCAAGCCTTTATGGCAATGGATATGGAGAAAAAATTCTTAACTGATTTTAGTTGGGCTACTTCGATTTTTGTTCGTTGTGAAGATGAAGCTGAATTTGATCGATTGTTTGCTGCTTTTTCAAAAGGCGGATCAGTTATGATGGGTCCAGAACCAGTAAATGGTTTACGTAAAGTAGCATGGGTTACTGATTCATATGGAGTTACATGGCAATTAGTCTGGGAATAAAAAATAACGCTAAAATCATAACTTGTCAAAAAGTTATGGCTTCAGCGTTTTTTTATTACTGGATCAGTTTTATTTCGTAGCCATCTTTTTCTAACAAAGAGATCAGTCCTTCTTCCCTAATTAAATATAAAGCTCTTATTATAGATGTAAACGCTTAAATTCATCAACTAAATTTTAAAATACCATTGACAAATGCTACAAATAACTGTATATTTCTAACGTATAGTTAAAAAAATAATAAACTCAAATTAAATATAAACAGCAGTCAAAGTGCTTTTTCATTTCTAGCTAATTGTAGCCAAGGGGTGGAGTGGGCACTTTTTTGGTGCAAAAAAATAAGAAGGAGTGAGTGAATTGTCATTAGAATTTGATACAATTGCCGCCGTATCAACGCCACCAGGTGAAGGGGCAATCGGAATCGTGCGATTATCTGGCGATGATGCATTGAAGGTAGCCGATCAAGTTTATCAATCAGGCTCAAAATCACTAGCAACCGTACCTAGTCATACGATCCATTACGGACATATTTATGATCCAAAATCAACAGAAGTCATTGATGAAGTCATGGTTTCAGTGATGCGTAGTCCAAAAACATTTACCCGAGAAGATGTTGTGGAAATCAACTGTCATGGTGGGATTACATCGGTTAACCAAGTTCTACAAATCGTGCTACAGAATGGTGCTCGTCTAGCTGAGCCGGGTGAATTTACCAAACGTGCTTTTTTAAATGGTCGGATTGACTTATCTCAAGCCGAAGCAGTCATGGATTTGATTCGTGCGAAAACGGATAAAGCGATGTATCTAGCGCTACAGCAATTAGACGGGAATCTTTCAAGTTTGATTCGGAATTTGCGTTCAGAGATTCTAGACACGTTGGCGCAAGTTGAAGTCAATATTGATTATCCTGAATATGATGATGTTGAAACACTGACTGCCCAATTATTGGTAGAAAAAGCGTATCAAGTGAAGGCGAGTATCAATCAGCTTTTACAAACAGCTAGCCAAGGAAAGATTTTGCGAGAAGGTTTGGCAACAGCGATTATTGGTCGTCCAAATGTTGGTAAATCGAGCTTGTTGAACTTTTTATTACAAGAAGATAAAGCAATTGTGACGGAAATTGCCGGAACGACTCGGGATATTATTGAAGAGTATGTGAATGTTCGTGGTGTTCCATTGAAACTAGTTGATACAGCTGGAATCCGAGAAACAGAAGATATTGTTGAGAAGATTGGTGTCGAACGTAGCCGTCAAGCTTTAAGTGAAGCAGATTTAGTTTTGTTAGTCTTTAATCAAAACGAACCTCTAACAGATGAGGATAAATTATTGATTGAAGCGACTGATGAAAATCATCGGATTGTGATTTTGAATAAAGTAGATTTGCCAAATCAATTAGATTTAGTAGCGTTAGAATCTTTAGTTGATCCGGAAAGTATTGTGAAAACATCTATCTTAACGAAATCAGGCATTGATGTATTAGAAGAGAAGATTGCTGCATTATTCTTTACTGGTGGAGCAACAGGCGACCGCGATGCAACTTATGTATCAAATGTACGCCATATTGCGTTGCTTCATGATGCCGAAGCAGCTTTAGATGAGGTCATTAGCGGGATTGAAGCAGATATGCCCGTTGATTTAGTGCAAATTGACATGACCCGTTGTTGGGATTTATTAGGTGAAATTACTGGCGATAGCGTACAAGATGAGTTGCTAACTCAATTGTTTAGCCAATTCTGTTTAGGAAAATAGAGAACGTGATGAAAGGGATGGAAAGAATGGAACGATTTGAAGCAGGGACATTTGATGTTATCGTTGTTGGGGCAGGCCATGCAGGTTCAGAAGCAGCGCTAGCGAGCGCTCGAATGGGACAAAAAACGTTACTTTTAACAATTAACTTAGATATGGTTGCCTTTATGCCGTGTAATCCATCAGTTGGAGGACCAGCGAAAGGTGTCGTTGTCCGTGAGATTGATGCATTAGGCGGAGAAATGGGACGCAATATTGATAAGACTTATATTCAAATGCGGATGTTAAATACAGGTAAAGGCCCAGCAGTGCGCGCGTTACGTGCCCAAGCAGATAAATTTTTATATGCCAACGAAATGAAATTTACCATTGAAAAAGAAGACAATATCGTGTTACGTCAAGGAATTGCAGAAGATTTAATTATTGAAGATGGAATTTGCAAAGGGATTGTTACGAATACCGGTGCTGTTTATCGCAGTCAATCTGTTATTTTAACAGCAGGAACTTCCTCTCGCGGACAAATTATCATTGGAGAATTGAAGTATTCATCTGGTCCGAATAATTCACAACCTTCAATTAAACTATCTGAAAGTTTATTGCGGAATGGATTTGAACTAGCTCGTTTTAAAACAGGAACACCACCACGAGTGAAAGCTTCAACCATCGATTACAGCGTGACTGAGGAACAACCAGGAGATGAAGCGCCGAATCACTTTAGCTATGAAACGCCTGATAGCGCCTATGTGTTAAATCAACTTCCTTGCTGGTTAACGTATACAAATCAAAAAACCCACGACATTATCCAAGCGAATTTGCATCGTGCGCCGATGTTTACTGGGATTGTTGAAGGGGTAGGCGCTCGTTATTGCCCGTCAATTGAAGACAAAATTGTCCGTTTTAGCGACAAGCCACGTCATCAAATGTTCTTAGAGCCAGAAGGTCGTAATACGGAAGAAGTCTACGTTCAAGGACTTTCAACATCAATGCCAGAAGACGTTCAATTAGAAATGATTCGTTCAGTTGTTGGTTTAGAAAAAGCTGAAATGATGCGGACAGGTTATGCGATTGAATACGATGTAGTCGTACCTTATCAATTGCGTCCATCATTAGAAACCAAGCTTGTTGAGAATCTATTTACAGCTGGTCAAATGAATGGTACTTCTGGTTATGAAGAAGCGGCTGGTCAAGGACTAATGGCTGGAATTAATGCAGCTTTGAAAAATCAAGGCAGAGAACCGTTTATCATGAAGCGTAGTGAAGGATATATTGGGGTGATGATTGATGATTTAGTAACGAAGGGAACAATGGAACCTTACCGTTTGTTAACTTCTCGTGCTGAATATCGGTTATTGTTACGCCATGATAATGCTGATTTCCGCTTAACTGAAATTGGTCGTGAGATCGGCTTAGTGAGTGAAGAACGTTATGAAACATTCTTAGCGAAAAAAGCTGAAGTAGAGACAGAGATCAATCGTTTAATGAAAACACGCTTAAAACCAACTGCAGAATTACAAGCTTTCTTAGTTGATGTGAAAGGTGCCTCTCCATTGAAAGATGGGATTTTATCAGCTGATTTCTTACGTCGCCCAGAAATGAGCTATGCAGAAGTCGTGCAATTTGCTCCAGCAGAAAAGGAATTAGCGAAAGATGTGAAAGAGCAAGTTGAGATTCAAATTAAGTACGAAGGTTATATTCAAAAGGCGATTGAGAAAGTGGATAAAATGAAACGCATGGAGTCAAAACGGATTCCGGAGCGTATCGATTATCACGCAATTCACGGCTTAGCAACCGAAGCACGCCAAAAACTAACTAAAATCCAACCAGAAACAATTGCCCAAGCAAGTCGGATTAGCGGCGTAAATCCCGCCGATATTTCGATTTTGATGGTCTATATTGAACAAGGGAAGATTGCAAAAGTAGCTTTAGAAAGCGAGTAATAGCAAGGGCTATAATTGATTTAAATCAGCAGTAATAGATTTGAATGTCCTATTGAATGCCATTTTTTAAAGCCATATATCTTGCAAAAGCTTCAATCGTTTCGTTTACACTATCTCAAGGCACTTTCCAAATTTTGGAAAGTGCCTTTTTTTATTTAGCCGCGACTTTTTCGCACCTCGCAACCAATTAATCGTTAAAACGATTTCAATAGTGTGGCATTATTTATAGAGTGATAAATAATTAAACAAAAAATATGTTCTGCAATAATTATTTTATGTTAAAATTAATGATAATGGAAGTTATTCAATTTTGGCTTTGTCAGGATAATCAATTCACGAATAATAAAATACAGTTCAGAAGGGGGGCATATGATGAGTACTATTGAGGTTAATCCAGTTGCTGCACATAATCAGGCAACAAAAATCTGTCAAGCCAGTGATAAGTTAGCTATTTCAAACATAGTAACTTTTTCAAGGGGAACCACTATTTCAGGAAATGAATGTGCTAAAAGTACGTTTCAAAAGTTGAAACAAAATACATATCTAGCACAACAATTATTAAATCGGGATGTAGAGTCGATTCAAAGTGTGATGACAGCTTTTACTCGTACGGATGAACACATTAAAAAATTGCTAGATGAATCACTTTTGGGGTCATCGTTTAAAGGGGGAGCAGTTAATGGATTTAAATGAGATTCGGGCAAAGAGAAGACGTAATGAAGAAGCTCAGGATGATTTGTTCGTAAGTCGAAAAAAATTTGACTATCACACTGACGAAACGAGACAAGCGTATGTTCAAAATAAACTGTTAAAAGAAGACGTGTTAGAGTATTTTTACGGAGAACCAGAGCAATACTTATTTGAAGATGGATTAGAAGAGAATCGTCGAAACGAGTCCTTTTTTTTAGAAAGTAGTGAAGAAATTACAGAATATCTTTCAAAAGAAAAAATACGATTAACAGAAGAAAATGAAGCACTCCATGAACAAGAATTAAACGAGTTCAGAGAGGAGGATGCACATGGTAAAAATGGAGTTAAGTGAAATTCGTACACAAACAGCGGATATTAACTCTTACTGTCAATCTTTAAAAGAAGGCGCAAACCATTTACATTTTGCGACAGAAGGTTTAATTTTAGAATTAGGGATTGGTGGAACAGCGGGAAATTCAATTAAATCGTATTTGTCATCAATGTACCCAGCTTTAGCTAAAGCGATGCTGTTACATGCGCAGAGCATAGAAGAGGCTAATCAAGCCTATGTAGATGGCTATATCTCTTTATGTGGAGAAAAATCATTAGACTCAGAAGTTTTGGAGAAACAAATTGGAGACTATAATGCATCTATTCAAAGCTTAGCGACATCAAAAGAAAATCAGGAAAGTTGGTATCGTAGTCAAGATGTTGTGATGCAACAAGCGATTCAGGTTGATTATCGAGAAGTAATGAGCGGGCTAACTTCTTCTATTGCGACGAACGAAGTAGAGCGAGCTAAAATACAAGAAAAATTGGATAATCTGTTAGCATTTAATGGAAATTCTGCTTCGTATTTTAATTCTGTTTCTGAAAGTGCGAGTTTGATGGATGAGGGGCTGAAAATCCTTGGTGGAGACCCTTCCACAGGTGAAATCGGAGCGGGTTCATGGAATGGAGCAGGTTTTTCTTTGCCAGCAGGAGATTGGCGGACTCGAGTGAATGAGAAATGGAAGACACGGGATACACCTGAAAAAAGAAAAAAAGCGGTATTAGAAAATAGTATATCCGAGTTGGAATTACCAGAAGCGGCAAAAGACTATTACAAAGAAATTATGGAAGAAGCCTTAAAAAATGTACCGGTAGATCAATGGGAAGCAGCAGTTAAAGAATTAAATCAATTACTAATATTTGATGATGAAGGGAATATTTTGCGTGTCGTACCTGTTTATTTTGCCGGAGATGGTGTGATTATTCTTAAAAATGGTGTAAATGACCAAGAGCTAACAGTTCAAGCGAATCACGAATTTGATGCACAACGGTTTGCCCTACTAAAAGAAAACTTTCCACAATTGGTAGCAGGTGTTGTGGAGACCCTTTTAGGAGTTGGTATCACAGGTCTTGATTTAACAGGTACTTATTTTTCAGGAGGAACACTTGCATTAGTAGGAGTTAGTCAAGCGGGGGCAGTAGCCGGTACGACAATCACTGGTGTGGGTGCCGCAACTGTTGTAGATGCAATTAGTAAAATAGGCGTTTCGGCAGGATCTGTGAATTATAGTTTTGCGAAGAATTATGGTGATAGACAGAATACTTCTTATACTAACCAAATAAACAAGCAAATCAATTCTGGAAAAGCACCAAAAGGAGTAAAAAGAGCTGATAAAGGATTTAGCGATGTAGAAGATGCACAAGACCACATTCATTTTGATGATTCTAGATGGACTTTAAATAGAGATGGGACTTGGGGGCATAATTCTAGCGGACAGCCGCCTAAATTGACAAAAAAATTATTGAAATGGCTACAAGATATAGGTTGGAAATTACCATAAAGAAAAGGAGAAAAAATGGAAAATATAAATAAATTTATTAATGAATGGGAAAAAAGCTCCAAACAAATACATTCTGAACATATAGATTTTTTCATAGGTAAAGAGACATTCAATTATGAAGATTGTCTAGAAATTATGAAAATTATGAAAAAAGAATTGAGAAAAAGAGGGCTAGATACACTTAAAGTTATGATAAGAATCCAATGTGGGCAATCAAAAAAAGTACAAAATTGGGGGGAACTATTTTGGCAGTTAGTAGATGCTAACTTAACACCTCCAGAAATTTTTATTAGTAAGGAAGAATTTTTCGATTCTAGTGAGTTTAGACAATCAATCACGCGTCTAAATCAGGTAGACAATATTGAAAATTATAGTGTATTTTATCCTGTTGAAGATGGATTTATTAGATGTCTTGATGTAGTAGAAAAAGAGGTGAGGCATGGATAAAGTAGATGTTTTTTTAGAAGAAGCAGTAAAGAATAAGAGTAATTGGGTATACGTAGAAAATTTACTTTTTAAAGATAAATATACGTATGAGGAACTTGTTACATTGCTAGTTACATTTTCAAAAAAAGTTAAAGAAAATGTGTTAGTGAAATGTCAAATATTTTCTGAGAATGAGATCGCGTTTTCTAATTTGGATACGTTGTTAAGTTCTTTTGTAGATACGGAGTGGGATGAGCCTCGAATTGAATTTGCTGAAAATTTAGTTTGGTATCCACAAAATGACGAAAAAATCATAAAAATCACTAATTTGTCAGAATCATTGATTGCCGTTTATTGTGCTAAGCCTGACTATTGTTTAACTATCATGTCAAGAGAATTATATGAGAGTAGAGTCGTTTCGGAGGAGATACAATTATTATTGAGTACTATCTCTTATGGAGATATAAAATTAAAAGACGTAGAAAAAAGAATTGAAAATACGGGATTTAGGGAGAGTGTGGACTATTTAATTCAGTCAAAGTATATTTTTGCAGTTCATAAAAATTTGGTTGACGAAGTAGAATTTATTACAAATAGATCATTTATTGACTGGGAACAAGTAGAAAAATATAGTGTTGAATTTACAAAAAAAGGTAGAGAACATTATGCAAAGAATGAGCTAGGGATTGATGTAATGAAATTTATCCATAATAATTTTTGATATAGTGAAGAGTATTTTTTAATCAGATGGATTAATGTCAATAAAGTAGGCAGAAAATAAGAATACCTTTTTCATTCTTAGTTCCGTTTCTGAAAGTGCGAGTTCATGGAATGAAGCAGGGTTTAATATGCCAGCAGGAGATTGGCGGACTCGAGTGAATGAAAAATGGAAGACATGGGATACACCTGAAAAAAGAAAAAAAGCGGTGTTAGAAAATGGTATATCCGAGTTAGAATTACCAGAAGCGGCAAAAGACTATTATAAAGAAATTATGGAAGCAGCAGTTAAAGAATTAAATCAATTACCAATTTGAAGATAGTTTAACTACAATAGTTGATTCGACATCAGCACCTTATCCTGTTCCTCTTTATGGAAGAAATATGCCTGAAAAGGAAGCTTATAAAAATAGTGTAGATTACATTTTTCATGATGAAAATGAAGAACCAGCTGTATTGGAAAACTATGCTGACTGGGGTATTCAATCATGTATAGCTTAATGCTCGGAATAGTGGCTTTTTACCTAATATAATTTTTTATAGTCATTGATAATGAGTGGTTAGAAATTTCTTGGGATAATCTAAAATGTATCTATCAGAATATTGCTAAACTTACGTATAAAACTCAATATATCAAATAAAGTAAGACTTCAAAAGTATCGAATTAAATCAGAACAGCTTTTAGGTTGTCTTTTTACCGGTAAGTATCGGGTCAAAGACACCCTTTTTGTGCGCCAATTTATTTGACTATCCATGATATAATTAAGCTGAATAAAATCAAAGGATGAGGTGCTTTAATGAAATCGAATGAAAATGAAGATTCTTTAATTATTAAAAAAAAGAACCCTTTTTTGCCATTAGAAATAAAACCTACATTACCGTCAGAACTTGCTAGCCGTTTAGAACTTTATCCAGAAAATAAACGCCGGCCTATCAATAAAACCTTATTTAAAAATGATTATTTTCAATTGACCTATAATGTGAAAGAAGGTTCTATGACGATATCATCCCAGGGTGATATCGTGTATTCAGCGATTCCTTATGATACAGCTAGAAATTATATTCAACGTGCTGCGATTCAGTACTTGCTTCATCCAGAAGAGGTGCGACAATATATCGAATTGCATAAATCTAATTTAGAACAGTATCTTGTATTAAGTATTTTCCAAGTGACGAATAAACAGGTTGCTAAGGACTCATTTGAAGTCAGTCAAGCATATAATGCCATTTTTCAAAATCCGTTATTTGAGATTCAAATTTTAGGACGATTGATGCAACATGACGAAACGGGACCGCTTTCGGCTAATTTAGCAGGTAAGTTTTTGTTTAGCGAAAATACGAAAACAGGCATATCTGGATATCTTTCAGAATACCTCAACTTTGTCGTTCAGCTTACTAAATCTTTGCCAATAATAACTGATGGGAAAACGATCCAATTGTTAGAATCAGAACTACAAGGGGACTTGCGTAGCGATGCACAGTTAACTTTTGAATCAGATATTAATCTAGCTTTGACTTTATTCCCTAAAGAAGTCAAACAAAGTATCGAAAGTTCAATCGTCCTTGCGAACCAATCTCTAGCAACAACGAATAAGCCGCTTTTGCGCTCAGAATTCGGAAAAGAATTGTCAGACGTTCGGAAAAATTATGTTGCACATAGCGTGAATCCTGAAAAATTAGAACCTTATTTTGAAAATATTCTTCTAACAGAGAATCTGAATTTAGTAAATGTTGTTTCGGATATCCATGGAACTGGTGGAACCTTTCCCTTCATTAATAAAAACTTCAATGTGTTAGCTGGCGATATTTCCGATTCTCGTATAACAAATGAAGACATTAGTGGCATTTATGTGATTGGAAATCATGAATTAGTAGATGTGTTGCCAGATAGTCCTGACATAGAAGATGAACAGTGGGAAAAGTGGCGTCCATTTTTCACAAATAAATGGTTTAAAGAACTCGTACAAAATCCAGATGATTCTTGGTATTTGCTGCCTATTGGTGACCATAAGTATTATAAAATCGTAAAAATTGAAATTGAAAAACGATTTCCTAGAGTAAAAGTATTAAATAATAGCAGTGTGATTCATAATGGAATTCGCTATATAGGACTCACGATCCCTGTCGTACTAGTGAATAGGAAGAAAGAACAACAAAAATTTATTCTCAAGTCGTTAAAAAAACTGTTAAATGAAGAGTATGAGCTACCAACAGTGATTGTGACCCACGCGCCGCTATTTAATGAACTTAGTATGCTTTCACCAAAAAGTAAAGCGTACAATAAGGATTATGATTGTTCAGAATCCAAAATCGAAAAATTAGTTGCAGACTATAATATAATTGGAGCAATTCATGGTCACCATCATATACCGGCATCTTCAGGGCGATCCAAAGTTGTAAAATTTGCAGGAAAAGAATTATTTGTGGTTTGTTCAATTTATTCTAAGATGAATACAGGCTTTGAGCTGATGAGTCTACTAAATTCAAGTTTGTTAAATAATGAAAATAAAGGAATACGATAATCGTTATTTTCAAGCAATTGGTAAATATAATTTTATATTTTAATGAGCGAAGAGAAACGTTAACTTTTAGATGGTCACATTCAAAGGATAACTTTTATTATGAAGGATCTGTAGAAATTCCGATTCGGTGGAAATAAAAAAATAAGCACTCTATTGATTCCTATTTAATGGAATCAATAGAGTGCTTTAGATATTAGTTATAAATTAAATCATTTAAGTTCCAAGCAGATGCCCAGAAATAAAGAACTTTGTTGTTTGTAATTGTTGAGAATTTTCTCCAGTACCATCCTTGATCGTATGCTCCGATTCCGGTATCAGCAACGTTCCCATTGAATTGGAACCAATTTCCACTTCCTTTAGTTACAGCAGATGTTGGAATTCCATTGTCATACCAAGTGAATCCAGCAGGTGCTAGGTAGTTACTACGGTATTCCACACGATTGGTGTTTTTATCAATTAAGATAGCATCAATATTGTATGATCTTTTGGTAGCACGTATTAAACTGCTGTTTGCGCCTATAGTTGATTCAATCGGTTGTTCAATCGTTAAACTTTCTACGGGTACAGGTAGATTTTGTAAATCATCGCCACTTTCCTTTAAAAGACGAATTGCTTCTTCATTCGCTTTTTGACTTGGAGCGAAGTTTTCATAGCTTGGATTATAAGCTTCGGCATTTGCCTGTGTTGCTCCGCCAATTGCCAATCCAACAAGTAATAATAAAGAGAGACTCACTAGTTTTGTTAGTGTTTTCATTTTTTTATTCCTTCTTTCTTCTGTATCGATTTTTTGTTTATATATAAATTATAATACAATCATTATTTATTATCCAATCGAATAAATAATATTATCGAAGTTTTATTTTAAATGTATATATAATGTGAAAACTATGTATTTTATATCTTTTCAACTATATTTATAATAGTCATGTAAATAGAATGTGTGTAAATATAAGAATGATTACTAATTAAATTCTTAATTTATTTTAAACTATCCATCCTTTTATCGCCCTGATTAGCATAAATAAATCCATAACGGTTAGAGATTTCAGTAGTACTTGAAAATGTATTATCGGCATTGTGCTATATGTGAAAAGTAAAAGGTTCAATCTATGTGATATCTTTAAATAGCTAAAAAAATTTGTGATTGTATCTGGAATGTAGCATAATTTAAGTACAAGACTATTCTTACTAGGGGAGGAAAAGACGATGTATAAACAAGAAGATGATTTTATTATGAGACAAGTAAATCAGATGACTAGAGGACTTAGGGCAATATTGGGCAAAGATCGTAGCAAATTGGATATTGAAATTCATAAAAATGCTGAGGGAGCATTGCTACCAATTCACGATTTTCTACAACAATTACTAGATAAAGGTGAGATTCAACAAGCCGAAACCTTTTTGAAATCAATTCAAGAACAATTAACCAATGCTGAAAATGAAAAATTAGCAAAATGGCTTGAAAATGAGCTGTTTTTACGCAAATATAATTTATAAAAGTAATAGTTTATCCAAAACAATTAAGAATGGATACGTAAGCATCACTGAGAAATTAAAAAAAGCGATTGAACGTTATACAGAGTATGCTAATCATTCTCGAATAAAAAAAATTAGGCTGGCAAAGCCCCGTTCAATTTAGAAAGAAAATGAGTTTAACTGCGTAAAAAAAAACAGAGTAGAAAATCTACTCTGTAAAAAATCTAACTTTTGGGGGTCACTACAAAGTGATTGCCCCTTTTTATTTGTTTCTATCTATTTACTTTCTGTTGCCCCTTTTTCTAAATAGCTTAAATCATTTACTTCTCCAAGAGTAAATTCACCATCTTTATACGTGATAATCGACACACTAGCATTTTTCAACCCACCAGTTGGTAAAGTGAAGCCATCGAATAAAGTGTCAATTAAAGCACTAATACTTAAGCCGTGGGAAACTAATAAAACATTATGATCGCCACTTTTACTTTCTTTTTCAGCAATTTCAGTTAAACCTGCTTTAAGACGAGCCTCGATTGTTACATAATCTTCTGCTGGCCAGTTAACGCCATCTTCCACACGATCTTTATCTAAAGCGGCAACACTATTGGCAAAGTTCTTTGGTGAAACGCCTTCATTCGTCCATTCTTCTAATGTTTTTCCTTGGCTCTTAGCGATATCTGTCCACATTGTTTCATTTAAGTCACCTTCATAGCTACCAAAGTTAAATTCACGGAAACGTGGATCTGTTTTGATTTGTAATTTAGAAGAGTCTTTGTTCTCATCCAAAATCATTTGCGCAGTTTGAATTGCGCGCCCACTATCACTGCTATATGCTGAAGTGAAATTAATATCTTGCATTCCTTTTCCAGCATCAGTTACAACTTCTTCTCCTGCTGGTGTTAAGACGGCATCCGACCAACCTTGAACACGATCAGTTGTATTTAACATTGTTTTTCCGTGACGAACGATGTAAAAAGTCACCTGACCATTTTCTTTTTTCGCTGTTTCAGAACTTGTGTTTTTACTATCAGAACTATCTCCAGCTGAACTTGAGTTTCCACAACCAACCATTACCAACATTCCGCAAGCTACTACAGCTAGCTTTAACCATTTGTTTTTCATTTTTTAGTTATCTCCCTTTTTTTTATTTATCTTCACAGCTTTTTTGTCACTAACCAGAGCGTCCTCCACGAAAATCAGCTGTTGAAGGTTGTTCACCAATTAAATATAAGTAAAAAAATAACCTAGACCGATTTTAGACATAGAGATACCAAAAATAATACTCTCTATTATTCAAAATCCGTCTAGGTTTTGCCCAAAAATGGTAACAATCCTAAAATATATGACTTATTAATTTACTAAATAAAATTATAGCATGTATAGTAAGCGTTTGCAACGAACGTTTTTTATTTTTTTTAATTTTCTTATAAAAAGGATATAGTTAAAAAAAACTCCTGATTTTATATTAAAAAAATTATAAATCATCCGTTTTTGAATATATAATATACAAAACTGTATGTTTATTCAATATATACAGAAAATACACTATAAGCCCAAATTAGCGTGATTTTAAATTTCCTTGTGGAGCGAATTATTATGTGAGAAAATTGGGTTGATTCTAGATAATATTTAAGTTGTAAATTATATTTTGCTGCTGAAGCAGCAAGGTAAACATACATTTAGTTAATTTAAAAACGCATGATAAACTTATAGTTAGAGAGTTATATGCTTCTAGGTTCTTAAATGAAAGGATAAAGAGGAGTGATAGTTATTGAACAATATTTTAGGTAAGATTTCTTTAAGGAAATTACGGATTTTACAGCTGTTAATGTCAAATGAAAATTATTTTTCATTAATAGAAATAGGTTTTGTTGCAGGAGTTACTAAAAAAACAGTAAAAAAGACAATGGATATTTTAAAAGAAGATCTAGTTGTTTGGAAAGAGCAAGTTGATTTAATTTACAATGAAAGTCAAGGTTATCGTTTGGACATCAATCAAGACTTTTCACTGAATGAAATTAAATTAATGTATTTAAAAAATTCATTAGTTTACAATATATTAAAAGAAATTTTGGATGAGAAATTTATTGATATTACAACATTTTCAATAGAGAATTTTATGAGTTATACAGCTGTTCACAATAAGTTTAGTGATATTAAAACAATTTTAAAGGGCTTTGATTTAGAATTGGCTTCAAATCCTAGCACAAAATTAATTGGTGAAGAGAAACAGATTCGTTATTTTAGTTATTTATTTTTTCTACATTCTAATTACAGTGTGGATTGGCCTTTTCAACAAGTAGCGAAGGAAGATATGAACGAAGTAATCAAGGAACTAGAGAAAAAGCGCGATTTAGATTTATCTGAAAAAGAGTCTCTAAGATTTTGGCTAGCTACATCTGTGATTAGAATTCAAAAAGGCTATCATATTTCAGCTAAAGCAACGACACGACCAGTATTTATTGATGAAGATAGTGTAGGTTTATTTGAAAAAAAATTAGCTGATTTTTTCTTAAAGTATGTAGACTTACTGCCAACAGAATTACAAAATGAAATTTATTTCATATACGAAGTCTTTTTTAGCTTTGACTATCACGATCAAAACGATGTTACGGTAAACAGTATTTTTATTAAGATGCCTCGTTATCAAGCGTTGGATTATGTTGAAATTACTTCCTTTTGGTTAGATACATATTTAGGCTATTTTAAGCAAGAATTAAATATTAGTAACTATTCAATCTTATACGCTAACCTACTTCATATCCATTACCGTATGACATTTCTAAAAAGTGGATATCCAGCACTATTATCTTTAGCTAATGAAGAAGTGGTGAGTATGAAAATGAGCAGTTTTATTGGGGATATGGAAGATTTTTATCAAGAGCTAGAAAAAAATACGAAATTTGGCTATTTTTTTGAAAATCAAAATAAAGAGATCCTTTTTCCTGAATATTGCTTGATTTTACGAAACTTAAATGAAACCCTCCATAAGAAAACGTTGAATATTTTTATGTATTCGGTTTCTGGTAAGAAGAATAGTAACTATTTAAAAGATAAAGTGAATCGTTACTATAGAGGACCTATTCATTTTGTGAAGAAACTAACTAAAGAAGTTGATTTAATAATAACGGACTGTTTTTTTGAAGAGATGACATGGTATTCTTGTGAAAAATTCATTTGGAATGTTTACCCAACAGCAAGAGATTTGAGTAAATTAGAACTTGTTTTAGAAAACTTATAAATTTTCTGAAATGTGACAAGATAAGGGGATATTTCACAAAAAAAGATTCTTTATTGGGAAATTCTATGTGTTGCAATGAAAAAAGAAAAATGTGAAGATAGACACGTAGAAGTTGAAGGGTGTAAAAAAGGTTGTTTTTTAGATGACTAAGTTTGAATATATATCTTATGATGCTAGAAATATTACAATTGTTATTTTTTGTTCTGAATCCATTTTCCCTTATTGTTCTTACATTACTTAGTAGTTATTTAGAAAAATTCAAATAATTTTAGGGGGATTTAAATTGGATAAGAATCAATCAGAGCCAATAAAAAAGACTAGAAAAAAACGAACGAGACCTTCACAAGCACAAAAAGACGAAACAATAGTAAGACCGAAAAAGAAGAGGCCTCAAAGTAGAGCGAATTCCTCTGAAAAAAGGAAATCGTCTACTAAAAAAAGCTCAACAACAGATAAAACTTCAACAACAGTTAAAAAAAACCAGAAAACTTCTAAAAATACTTCTTCTACTAATACTAAAAAGCGAAAAGTTGTGAGGGACGGAGAAATACAAAGAAAAAATCCGAATAGACCCAAACCCAAGCAATCAACTCGTAAAAAAGATTCAACAGTACGTAGCAACAAAAAGAAAGTACAGACTAAGTCGATACCAATTGAAGCACCTAGTAAAAAAAGTCAGATTATTGGAACGATTTGGAATGTTATTTTCTTTACATTCATCTTTTTCATGTTGGGCGGCGCAACGTTATTCGCTGTCAGTAATCAACAAAATAAATCCTTTTTTGGTTATCGAATTTACAATGTTTTAACGAATTCAATGAAAAAAACTCAAGAAAATCAAAAAGGCAATTTTGTTGCGGGAGATATGATTGTTGTCAAAGTAACACCAGCCAGCGGAATCAAAGTGAATGATATTATTACATTTGTTCCTGGAAAAAATGCAGATGCTTACTTAACTCATAGAGTTGTTGAGAAAAAAGAAGTTGCAAAACAGGGGACGACAGATGGAGAAAAGGTCATCCAATTGATTACCCGAGGAGATGCGAACAACAGCAATGATCCACCTATTACGGGAGATTTAGTTATTGGTAAAGTTCAATTTGCTTTGCCATTTATGGGAAGCTTAATGTCTTATATCCGTGAAAATGTAGTACCCGTTTTAATTTTTGTTGTAGCCTTTTTCTTACTGATTTTAGTACTACAGCAATATTTCACAAGTACAAAAGAAACACCTTAATTCAGGTAATTTCATTTGTTTAGGAAATCCTATTCAAATGTTGTTATAAATATAAAATTTTTTTAGGAGGAAAATGTATGAATATCAAAAAAAATAAAAAATTTGTTATGGGAGCATCATTAGCTTTAACAGCTATCATGCTAATGGTTGCTACTTATGCTTGGTTTACAGCTCACGATGAGGCAGTCAATCACTTTGAAACGGGAGCAATGCCAGATGGCTCTGTAAAAGTATGGGAGGTCTTTGAAGAACCTAAAGATTGGAAACCAGGACAAGAAGTAGAGAAAAAAGTTGGGGTTATTAACAACAATGAAAATGAAGTATTTGTACGTTTAACATTTGGTGAAAAATTACAAAAAATGCTAGCTAACACAACAGGTGATAACTTAGAACAAGCTAAAACACCTACAAAATTATCAGGAGCAACAGACGTGGCTGTGCCATCAACTGATTTTTCAAAATTAGCAGCATATAAAACTTTAGCAACTTCTGATATCAATTTGGATGCAGCTACTCCACTACCAGCAGACGTAGAAATGTATGTTAAAAAAGACGTTGTGAGCAGCACACCTGCTAAAACAGTTTATACTTTTGCATTTATGGGTAAAGACGGAGCTTCATTAAACAAAGTAACAGCAGAAGTAGCATTAAATGAAGCAACATTAACAGCATCAATTAGTGATGTTAACTATTACTACTTTACACAATCTACAGCAACTGAATTAGTGTGGTCTGATGTGAAACCAGCAAGTAACTTAACTGGACAATCTCAATTAGATTCTCTAATCAAATTAAGCTATGATTCAATTGACAACACTACAATTACAAACAACACATGGTTCTATAATGAAAACGATGGCTATTTCTACTACATCGGAACAATTTCTTCTGGAGAAATTACTCCTTTCTTACTAAGCAGTGTCACATTAGATCCAAGTGCAGGAAACACATATCAATTAATGAAATTTGATTTAACAGTTAAAGCTGATGCAATTCAAGCAACTAAAGCAGCAGTTGGTACTGGTGGAGCTTGGCCAACACTAACTCCAGCATTACAAACAGCTTTATCTAATCTTGCTTCAGAATAAGACTCCATAATCCTATTCCCAGTAAAGTCAGTAAGGAGGGAAGAATTTGAGTCAAATCAAAACTTTAACGCTAAGTTTAATAATGATAGTGTTGCTGTCGATAGGGTATACAACAATAGATGCTTCAGCAGCAACTTCATTTCCTGATGGATTTTTAATAGGTGACGATAACGGTCTTAAAGTGACAAAAGATGGAGATTATTTTTTCAACCTGACAGGATTACAACCAGGGGATACGATTACACGGAATTTAGTTATTCAAAATAATCGAAAAAATGATGCTTTTAATTTAAAAATGATTATTGAGCCTAGATCACGTTCAGGAAAAATAGATCTTGTAAAAGAGATGAAGATGATAATTACAATAGATGGAAACGAGCTTTATAATGGGACGTTGGCTAGTGATACAAACGGAAATCAAGTTTCATCAAGAGAGCTTGATTTAGGAAGTTTTGCTGCAAATTCTAAAACGAATATGCAGATTCAATTAAATTTATCTAGTAACATTTCGTATAAAGATTTTTACTCAGGTAAAAGTACAGCAGATGTTGTTTGGACATTTGCTGCAAATGCTGAAAAGTCAGCTATAAAGCCTCCTGGAAAAGAAGATCCTGACGGTGAATTACCTCCTACATCAAAACCAGGAAACGGGATTACTTCGTTATTGCCACAAACTGGTGATAGTCTTCCGATTTTTTTATATAAATTAAGCGGAATCCTGTTAGTGATTACAGCCTTACTTTATCTTTACTTAAAAAGAAAAGAACAAAAAATTAAAAATTAAAAAAGACTATTGTTGCTAGAATTCGTTCTAGCAACAATAGTTCGTTAATATTAGACAGAAACTAAGAAAGATGAGGTGTGATTATGTATGCAAAGCTTGTTAAAACTGTGCAAAAATAAATGGATAATTACTATGGTTGCCTTTATTTGTACAATCACAGCACTCCTTTCTGTCACCTTTTCATGGTTTTCATCATCTGATTTGGAAGTAAATAAATTTGCAACTAATTTTGACTTTCAAGTTGATTTAGTAGATAAATTTACTCCGCCCAATGAATTGAAGAATGAAACGACATTTGCAAAAGAAGTTACTGCGAATAATACAGGAACAATGGATGCCTTTGTACGAGTAATGATTTTCCCATCAATCGTTAAGAATGGAAAACCACTTCAAGCAACAATCGGGAAAGAAGTAATTATTGAAGATTTAGATACAACCAAATGGAAGTATGGTGATGATGGCTATTATTACTATCTAGGCCTGTTGGCTCCTGGAGAAATAGCGCCGAATTTATTTAGCAAAGTTAAGTTATCGGTGGTTGGAGTAGAATATGAGAATGCAAGTTTTGATATTGTTGCTAAAACAGAAGCTATTGATACAAATGGATTTCATTACAGAGAATCTTGGTGGAAAGACGCTAATAAACCAGTTATTGGTTCACCGTTAGAAGAAATCGATAATCAATTAGAGCCATTGAGAAAACTATAGAAGGGAGGTAAACAATGAGAATAAAACATATAAAACGCTGGGTTGGATTATTTGCTATTATAGCATTTATGACAACACTAGCTTTTTCTGCAGAGGATCAAGTGAGAAATACAACTGATACAGTTTCAGCAGGTAGTGATTTAGAACCACCAAGTTATGGTTTGTTGTCTGCTGTTGGCTTTAAACAACTAGCCCAAGGACATTTAGGCTCAATCGCCTTATCAAAGGCAGGAGATGTCTGGGTTTGGGGATTCAATAATAATGGTTTTCTAGGTATAGGTGGGTCTAAAACCTATGCTGGTGGAATGGTACGTATTCCATCTGAAAGTTTCGGAAACAAAGAAATTGTTAAAGTTGGAGCTGGGATGTATAATGCTTCAGCTTTAGATTCAGACGGTCATGTTTGGGTTTGGGGAAGAAATTTATCTAATATTGCAAATATTGGTGGACCAACGAATACAAGTGGCAATTTACAATCCCCCGCCAAGGTTGGTGGATTGCTAGATTCGGTTAACATTGTCGATATGGTTATGAGCTTTGGTGATGAAAGTACTACATTTATGGCAGCTCTGTCTGACGAGGGGAAAGTTTATACGTGGGGACAAAACGCATATGGTCAATTAGGAAATGGTTCAATGAGTACAACAAATACAGTTGTTAAAGCAGATATTCCTGATGATGTTGTGATTACTCAAATTACAGTTGGCGGCTCTCATACAGCTGCTCTAGATTCAGATGGGAATGTTTGGACATGGGGACGACGAGAGCATGGAGAAATTGGGGCAGGTACAACTGGCGGATATCAAACAACACCCGCTAAGGTTCCAACACTGTCTAATGTTAAACAAATTAGTTCAACGTTCTTTCGATCAACTGTTTTGAAAGAAGATGGTACTGTTTGGCAATGGGGAGCTGTAGCAAACTCTGCTGCTGGAGTTAGGTATGTTTCGACACCTGAGAAAGTTAATATTAAAGATTCTGAAATTACCCGTGTTGGGTATACTCCAATCGTACAATCTGTTACTACAACAGAGCGTGTTGCTTATTTTATTGATCAGCATGGTCGCGTTTGGGCATGGGGTGGTAACAATTACTATGGTTTAGGAATTGTAAAAAGCCCGATGAAAGGTGACACTACTGGGGTTCCACCGATTTCAGGAGCAGAGGCCTACTCTGCAGAAGCGATTCAAAGCTTAAACACAATCGGCGATGGAGACACTGGTAGAACCATTGATTTGAACCAACCTAATGTGGGACTGAACAATGTTTATGGTCAACAGAAAAAATGGGGCTTAGTTGATGGGCTTCATCCGACAGTTTACGATGAAAAGTACAAGGATGAACATTGGGCAAAATTAGGTCTAAAAGAATTCCCTAAAGTAGCAGTTATCTCAGGTGCAAGGTCAGGTGCGACCGCAATTGATGTTGATGGGAATATTTGGAAATGGGCAGTAGATGGATCTGGTACAATTGCATGGGGTTGGGATTATTTGAATCCATCTAGTGATGCGACCGCTTCAGGAAATGTTGCTGGTGGATTATATAACATGTACTCTTATGAACCACAGTTTCTAAGAGGTTCGCCAAATATCGATGCGGTTCAAATGAGCCTCAAAGATCCCGAGAATAAAATGTATCACTCATCTGGTTCAAAAGATGACGTTTCTTTAGATGTCACGATTCCCAAAACAGTTGAAAATTCAAATATGAATTTTACTTTAAAAGCTTATTTGAAAGATTTACGTTATGTTGTAATGCCATATGATCCAAGTGATGCCAACTTTAGTATCGACTTGCCAACGGAAGAGCAGTTTGAAGCAGCCTATCTTAATTCTCTATATGATAAAGGCGATTTATTAAATGGCGTAGAGTTGTCCTCAATTGATGTTGACAAGATTTATAATTATACAATTGAAATCGCAGATAATTCAGTTGTTTGGGTATATAGCAAGGATCAGGCTGGAGATCGTATTGAAACTTCAGTTATTGCTAAAAAGTATACGAATTTTTATACAGATATTACTATTCAGCATAAAGGTGAAAAATTCGGTACTCCAACCGAGGAAATTTATGAAAAAACGACAGATAATGTTAATAAAAACTCCAATTTAATTGCGAATGAAAATCCAGATATTTATGGATTGCCTTTGGATAAAAATAAAAACGTAATTGTAGCCCCAATTTTTGGTTATGATAAGGTGAAAGTTTCTTGGTATGATCCAAATAACCCGCAACCAAGTGATGCTGCAACTAAAGAAAAAATTGCTGATATTTATAAATATTGGCAATGGCATGAGCCTCAGGATAAAGAAATTCAACTGATTTTAGATACCGATACGTATCTGGAAGAAGCCAAAAAAATATATACGTTCTATTATGATATCAACCCTTCTGGTTGGGTTACTGTTGATTATGAAGGAATCGAAAAGTCAACGGGTGCATCAATCCCAGGATTTTCGATGGCTTCAGAAACAGTCAAAATTGATAAGCCGTTAACTAAGGTTCCACCAGAAATTGCTAGCTATACAGTTGTGGGCTATCAAGTGGACGGTTCGCCATTGTCTAATTTAGTAAATGGACAAGCGACATTTACACCAGTTGGTCCGACTAAAGTTATCTTTGTTTACCAATTGCCGGTAGTTCATGTCCGACAGGTAATTTTAAATCCGAATTCTTCAGTAGTATTACCGACCAATGGCTATCTTCGTCTATTGAATGTAAAACAATCAGATTGGACAACAATTGATTCAGAAAACAATGTGATTACAAATTCTGGATTAGATACTAATACAGTTGATTTCATGAAATATGAGGTGACAGTTAAAGCTGATGCAACAGGATATTTTGTGAAATGGGTAACGCCACAATATTATGAATATGCGGGACACATTGTGAGTAAGATTGATGGAAATCATGATGCTACAAAACGTTCTACTACAGGTGAAATAAGATTAGATTTTGATACTGGAAGTGAGTATTGGGTAACATTATATTTGCATCCAAGTAAAGATAACACAGCTTCACACGGCTGGGGAGACAGAATTAACAATTTTGGAAATATCAAAATGAACTAAGTAAACAGAAAGACTAAGGGATTAAGTTTCCTCAGTCTTTCTGTTTATTTTTTATATGTTAGTGTGGACAGCTAGTTGTAATTGATCTTTTACTCTTTTACACATCAATTCAATAAATCTTTTAGGTTCAGTAACTTGAATCATGGGTCCAAAAGAAAGCAGTTCAATTAACAGCTCTGTTTCATTTTGTTGAGGATAGTATAACGTCATTTTATAATAATTATCTTGCTCAGTTTTTACAGTTTCTTTACGGTAATCAGAAAAATGGAGCATCGCCCGCTCCAGAGCATTTCGCTGATTATGGATTAAACAACAAATCATTTTTTCTTTAGATTGTGGGAAAGTTTGATTAGGAATAGAATCTTCCGTTAGTTTGACTGATTGAATTTTGCTGATATTCAGTGTCATGTTTATCCATTTTTTAGGACTAATTTGTTTCAGTGCTTGTAGACGAAACTTGTTATTCTTTTTTGAATATTCAAGCTGTAAGGGAATGTATATTCCTTCAGAATTCACCTCATTCGTTCGACGTTGGTAGTTTATTTCCACTGTTTTTTTGTCAGTTAAAGCTTTAGTAAGCACTTTGAAAGCTTGTTGATAGGTGGGATCAGCAAATGGATCACTGAATTTAAACTGATCGTAATAAAGAATATCCTTTTGACGAAATAAAGGTGGAATCTCTTTTAGTTCAGCAAGTAATTCCTTTTTATAGTCAATAGAAACGAATAAGTTTATTTTTTCATCTAATAAAATGGCTTTTAGC